>JAYEHA010000087.1:0-4785 GCA_034659335.1 Bacillota bacterium | reverse complement strand
AAATATTGATTTAGAAAATGCAAATAGTTATAGTGAAATAAAACAAAATTTTATAAAAAAAATTCATAAAAATATATATAGAGAGAAGCAATTAGGATATACTTTAGTTGGACCTCATAAAGATGATTTTATTATTTATTTAAATAATAAAGAAATAAAACAATTTGGGTCACAAGGTCAGCAAAGAACAGCGGCGTTATCACTTAAATTATCTGAAATTGAATTAATAAAAAATGAAACTGATGAATATCCTATTTTATTATTAGATGATGTTTTTTCAGAATTAGATATTAATAGACAAATAAATTTAATAAAGATATTTAATAAAACTCAAACAATAATTACATCAACAAATTTTGATGAAATTTTAAAAAATAAAGTTAATAATTATAAAATAATAAAAATAGAAAACGGAAATTTTGCAGGAGGAAAATATGACTAATAATACAGAATATAATGCTAGTCAAATACAAGTGCTTGAGGGTTTAACACCAGTTAGAAAAAGACCAGGAATGTATATTGGTTCAACTTCTGAAATTGGATTACATCATTTAGTTTATGAAATTGTTGATAATAGTATAGATGAGGCTTTAGCTGGATTTTGTGATTTAATTAAAGTTACAATTAGAAAAGATAATTCCATTGAAGTAATTGATAATGGTAGAGGAATACCAGTGGATATTCATAAAAAATCAAATAAACCTGCTATAGAAATAATTCATACTACTTTACATGCAGGAGGAAAATTTGGTGGTGGTGGATATAAAGTTTCAGGTGGACTTCATGGTGTAGGTGCATCAGTAGTTAATGCATTATCAAATTTATTTATTGTAAAAGTTAATAAAAATGGAAAAATATATAAAATTGAATTTGAAAAAGGTATAAAAACAAAAAATTTAGAAATTATTGGAGAAACTGATAAAACAGGTACAACAACTATTTTTAAACCAGATGATACTATATTTGAAACTATTAATTTTAAATTTGATATATTAAAAAATAGATTACGTGAATTAGCTTTTTTAAATAAAGGTATAAAAATAATTTTTAAAGACGAAAGAGAAGAAAATTTAAATATAACTTTTCATTATGAAGGTGGAATTAAAGAATTTGCTGAATATTTAAATAGAAATAGAAATCCAATTCATGATGTATTATACTATGAAGGAAAAATTGATAAAACTGTTGTTGAAATTGCATTACAATATACAGCTGGATATTCTAATAATATTTTTACTTTTGCAAATAATATTAATACTCATGAGGGAGGAACTCATTTAAGTGGTTTTAAAAGTGCTTTAACTAGAAATATTAATGATTATGCAAGAAAAATGAATTTTTTAAAAGAAAAAGAAGAAAATTTTGTAGGTGAAGATGTTAGAGAAGGTTTAACTGGTATAATTTCAGTTAAATTAGAAGAACCTCAATTTGAAGGTCAAACTAAAACTAAATTAGGTAATAGTGAAATAAGGGGTATTGTTGATACTGTAACTTCAAATTTATTAAAAGAAATTTTAGAAGAAAATCCAGTAATTGCAAAAATTATAATTGATAAATGTTTAAATGCAAAGAATGCTAGAAGAGCTGCAAAAAATGCTAGAGAATTAACTAGAAGAAAAGGCCTACTTGATGGTTTAACATTACCAGGTAAATTATCAGATTGCTCAAGTAAAAATCCATCTGAATCTGAAATTTATATTGTCGAAGGAGATTCGGCTGGTGGATCAGCAAAACAAGGTAGAGATAGATTTTTTCAGGCTATATTACCATTAAGAGGAAAAATATTAAATGTAGAAAAATCAAATTTTGCTCATATATTTAAATCTGATAGTATAAGACAAATGATTACAGCTTTTGGTTGTGGTATTGGTGATGACTCTGATATTAAAAAATTAAGATATCATAAAATAATAATAATGACGGATGCGGATGTTGATGGAGCACATATTACTACACTATTATTGACATTTTTTTATAGATATATGAGAGAATTAATTGAAAATGAAAACATTTATATAGCTCAACCTCCTTTATATAAAATACAAAGTGGTAAAAATATAGAATATGTATATAAAGATAGAAATTTACAAGATATGATAGAAAAAATGGGTGGAGAATGTAATCAACAAAGATATAAAGGATTAGGAGAAATGAATCCTGATCAATTATGGGAAACTACAATGAATCCTGAAAATAGAATTTTAAAACTAGTTAATATTGAGGATGCAGTTGAAGCTGATTATATATTTAATATTTTAATGGGAGAAAAAGTGGAACCACGTAGACAATTTATCGAAGAAAATGCAAAATATGCTGAAAATATCGATATATAATATTGGGGTGAATTAGTTGATAGAAGAAAATAAAAAAATTAATAAAGTAAATATAGTTGATGAAATGAAAACTTCATATATTGATTATGCAATGAGTGTAATTGTTTCAAGAGCATTACCTGATGTTAGAGATGGATTAAAACCTGTTCATAGAAGAATAATTTTTGCTATGAAGGAATTAGGATTAACACCAAATAAAAGTTATAGAAAATCAGCGCGTATTGTCGGCGATGTTTTGGGTAAATACCATCCTCATGGAGATCAATCTGTTTATAATGCAATGGTAAGAATGGCACAAGATTTTTCCATAAGATATGAATTAGTTAATGGTCATGGAAATTTTGGATCTATTGATGGTGATTCACCTGCTGCTATGAGATATACTGAAGCAAAAATGGGTAAAATTACTACAGAATTATTAAAAGATATAAATAAAGAGACAGTAGATTTTATGCCTAATTTTGATAATACTTTAAAAGAACCAATAGTACTTCCTGCTAGATATCCAAATTTATTAGTAAATGGTACTAATGGAATAGCTGTTGGAATGGCTACTTCAATTCCACCACATAATTTAAATGAAATAATAGATGCTGTTATAAAGTTAATAGATGATAAAGATGCCAATATTGAAGATTTAATTGAAATTGTTAAAGGACCTGATTTTCCTACAAAAGCAACAATCTTGGGAATTGAAAAAATAAAAAATGCTTATAGAACTGGAAGAGGAAAAATTAAAATTAAATCTGTAGCTACAATTGAAGAAATGAATAGAGGTAAAAGTAGAATTATAATTACTGAAATACCATTTCAAGTAAACAAATCAAAATTATTAGAAAATATTGCAAAATTAGTAAGAAATAAAGTGATTGATGGAATTACTGATTTACGTGATGAAAGTAGTAGAGAAGGAATAAGAATAGTAATTGAATTAAGAAAAGATGTTAACGCAGAAATAATACTTAATAAATTGTATAAGCATTCAAAATTAAAAATTACTTATTCAATTATTATGTTAGCTCTAGTTAATGGAGAGCCTAAAATATTAAATTTATATGAAATATTATATCATTATTTAAATCATCAAAAAGAAGTTGAAACTAGAAGAATTAAATTTGATTTAGATAAAGCTGAAAAGAGAGCACATATTTTAGAAGGATATAAAATTGCTTTAGATAATATTGATGAAATAATCAAAATAATAAAAGCTTCAAAATCAACTCAAGAAGCAAAACAATCTTTAATTATTAAATATAAATTAAGTGATATTCAAGCGGATGCAATTTTAAATATGAGATTGCAAAAGTTAACTGGATTAGAACAAGAAAAAATTGATGAGGAATATAATCAATTAATTAAAAACATTAAAGAATTAAAAACTATTTTAGGTGATGAAATTTTATTATTATCAATAATTAGAACAAATTTAGTTGAAATAAAAGAAAAATATGGAGATAAAAGAAAAACGTCTATTGAAATAGGCGAAGATGATATTAATATTGAAGATTTAATTGAGGAAGAAAAAGTAGTAATTACTCTTACTCATGATGGATATATTAAAAGGATTCCAATTGATGTTTATCAAACACAAAATAGAGGTGGAAGAGGTAAAGTTGGATTAGAAACAAAAGAAAATGACTTTATAATAGATATTATTACAACATCTACTCATAATAACTTATTATTTTTTACTAATCATGGAAAAGTTTATAGAAAAAAAGCCTATAATATTCAAGAAGGCACAAGAAATTCAAAAGGTGTTAATGTAATTAATTTATTAAAATTAGATGAAGATGAAATTATTACAACAATAATACCTATTAGTAAATTTGATGATAGTTATTTAGTTTTTTGTAGTGAAAATGGAATAATTAAAAAGACAAAATTGAAAGAATTAAATACAAATAGAACTACTGGATTGATTTTTATTAATTTAAAAGAAAATGATAAAGTAATAAGTGTTAAAAAAACATCTGGAAATGATGATATTATTGTAATTTCTTCTGAAGGAAAAGCAATTAGATTTTCTGAAGAAAATGTACGAGAAATGGGAAGAAATGCTACAGGTGTAAAAGCAATGAAAATACCTAAAGATGAAAAAATAATTTCAATGGAAGTTATTAATAAAGATCAAAAAGAAATACAATTATTTTTAGCTAGTGAAAATGGTTATGGAAAAAGAACAAATATTAATGAATATAGAATTCAAAAAAGAGGTGGTAAAGGAAATATTACTTATAAAACATCACCAAAAACAGGTTATTTAATAGGAGCTTTAATATTAAATAAAGATAACGATATAATGATAATTAATTCTGCAGGTATTATGATAAGAATTTCTGCTGAAGATATTTCAATTATTGGAAGAAATACAAGTGGTGTAAAAATTATGAAATCTAAAGAAGATATTAAGTTAGTTTCTATTGCAAAAGTTTTAAAAGAGAGTAATGAA
>JAYEHA010000086.1:0-4790 GCA_034659335.1 Bacillota bacterium | reverse complement strand
TCTCTGTTTCATTTTCATTTTCATTACTTTCTTCAATATTAGAAGGATCTGTTATTCCACTAAAATCTCCAGGGACTAATACTATAGAAACTGAAGTTTTAAACTCAGTATCACCTTCTGTTTCATCAGCTAATAATACAGTACACGAATATGCCTCTAATTCGCCCATAACAGAATATTCCTCTCCATCAAACATATGCATAATAATATTTCCGTCTTCAAAAATAGAATCATAAAATTCAGCTACATCAGCAATAACATCATTTGAAAGACCTGTTACTAGAAATGAACCATCAGCATTTTTGGACCCTGCAACAATAAATAAATCTTTATAAATTGGCAATACATCTTTAGGATATTCATCAGGCAAATCAACACTCTTATTAAGATTCAAAGCTACATTCGTTTCGGTATTATCATCTTTTATTGTCATTTCATTGCCACTACTTTTCACATCAATATCAACATCTTCCTCTATTTTCTCATCTTTCCCACATGCAGTAAAAACAACTCCAATTAGTAAAATAACAAAAAATATAGTTATTATTCTTTTCATAACATTCTCCTTTCTTAACTTAAGCAAATCATTCATACGTCTATATTATATCCTTATAATGGAGCGTTAAACTTATTTTATAAGTTTTCATTTTTCAGTAGAGAACACCTCTTTTAGTCAAGTACTAAACCTAAATCATTATGACAACGAACTGAAATATCTATATGAAAACCAACAACAATTTTTAAATATTCTGTTAACTTATTTTATTTTCTTTTATTTCTTGACAATTACTTTATCATTCTGTATTCTTATGAGTAAAATTAAATAAAATACGAGGTGAAAACAATGAATGTATCTGATGCAATAATTAAATTTTTAGAAAAGGAAAATGTAAAAACAATTTATGGTTACCCAGGTGGAGCACTCCTACCAATATATCAAAGTCTTAGCAACTCAAATATAAATCATATTTTAGTTAGACATGAACAAGCTGCAATACATGCTGCAAGTGGTTATGCATTAAATACTAATTCAGTCGGAGTTTGTATAGCAACCTCCGGTCCGGGAGCAACAAATTTAATAACTGGAATTGCAAATGCATATATGGATTCAATTCCAGTAGTAATAATTACCGGACAAGTTTCAACAGATATCATTGGTTATGATTCTTTTCAAGAAGCTGATATTATTGGCGCTACTGAACCATTTACAAAATATAATTTTTTAGTGAAAAATGAAAAAGAAATAGCAAAAATTTTTAAAGAAGCATTTCACATAGCTAATACAGGTCGAAAAGGTCCTGTATTAATAGATATTCCTACAGATATTCAAGATAAGATCATTGAATTTAATTATCCTAAAACAGTTAATATTATTGGTTATAAACCGACTTTAAAGGGAAATAAAAATCAAATAAAAAAAGCTTATAAAAAAATTTCTTCTTCAAAAAAACCACTTTTATGTATTGGAAAAGGAATTTTATCTAGCAATGCCAAAAAAGAACTTAAAAATTTTGTAGAAAAAACAAAAATTCCTGTAGTGCATACTCTCCTTGGAAAAGGAGCTTTTGATGAAACAAATTCTTTATATTTAGGTATGATAGGCTCTCACGGGCATAACTTTGCAAATAATTTAATAGAAAAATCTGATTTACTAATTATCATTGGTATGAGCATTTCAAATAGAACAACTGCAAATTTTACAACTAGCAAAAAAAATATTATTCATATTGATATTGATCCAGCAGAAGTTGGTAAAAATCTTCCATCAAATATCCCAATTATTGGTGATGCTAAAAATATTTTAAATGAACTAATAAATTATAACTATGAATTAAAACTTAATAAATGGATAGACATTATAAATTTTGAAAAATCTGATAACAATACTTATTTAGGAAAAAATATAATTATAGATTCAAAATTAGCTGAAATTACAAATCATTTAAGTGAAAATGCAGTATTTATTGCAGATGTTGGAAACAATCAAATATCAGCAGCCCATAATATTAAAATGTATGGAAATAGAAAATATTTTACTTCAGGTAGATTAGGTACAATGGGATTTAGTCTTCCGGCATCAATCGGCGCGCAAGCTAGCAATCTTGATGGAGAAATTATAGTTATTATTGGCGATGGTGGTTTTCAAATGGTCATGAATGAATTAATCACACTTTATGAAAATAATTTGAAAGTAAAAATTATATTACTTGATGACAATTCATTGGGAATGGTTCGAAATTTACAAAAAAATAAATATAACCAAACTTTTGGAGTGAATTTTAAACATAATCCAAATTTCAATACAATATGTAATGCTAACAATGTAAAATATTTTAATTTAAATAGCACAAAAGAATTACTTGAATTTGTAAATTATGATTCTTTATGTTTAGGAAGAATTAATCAAAGGGATAATTTTTATGAATAGATATATACTAGCTTTAACAGTAAATAACCAATCTGGAGTACTATCAAAAATTGCTGGTCTTTTTGCAAGACGCGGTTACAATATTGATAGTTTATCTGTAGGAACCCTTGACAGCGAAAATTTATCAAGAATGACAATAGTATTTAATGGTGATGAAAAAACTTTAGAACAAGTAAAAAAACAATTGAATAAACTCATTGATATAATTAAAGTAGTTGATTTATCAAAAGATCTTTCAATTTTCAGAGAACTTATATTAATTAAAGTAAATACAAATTCAACTAATAAAAGAGAAATAATTGATATAGTAGATACTTTTCGAGCAAAAATTATTAGTTATAACAAAAATTCAATGATAATTGAATTAGCTGGTGACAAAGCAAAAATTGATGCTTTTACATCATTAATATCTGTTTATGGCATTAAAGAATTAACAAGAACAGGTTCTGTTGGATTAATTAGGTAAATTTAAATATTATTATCATTCAAGAAAAAAATTCCTAATTTTATACTCTCAAATTAGGAATTTTTTTATCTTTCATATCTAATACTATATCACAATTGTTTAAATTCAGCTTGCAAGTACTTCTACTAGAACAAGTTGCACACGTTCCGTCTTTAAGACCACTAACAATTTTTTTAATCTGTTTTATTGTAAATAACACTATTAATAATCCTATGAAAATCGAAAAAATATATTCCATATCATTCCTCCTAAATTTTTCTACATTATATATTCTAAAATCAAATTAGTCAATATGAAATCGAAAATCATTATCATTCCAAAGCTTTTTAAATGTTATTTATTAAACAACTCGCATGGAAAAGCACCAGTTTTTGCAGCCTCAAATTTAGTATTAAATTCCTCAACTATAAAAATAGTATCCTCTGGATTCATTTTAATATCTAATTTAACATCTTTTAAAATTATACAATCCTTCGTATGATACTCTTTTTTACCAGTGTTTATATTTGTTACAACATAATATTTTTTTGATTTTAATAATTTTGAACCACCTAAAACAAAATTCGAATATCTATCTCCTTGATTTCCTATCGGCAATCCTTGAAAAAAAACTAACATTCCAATGTCGCTAATTGTATTTGTCCAATCATCATTTGTTATTACCGGTAACGAGAAATAATAATCAATTCCTAAATTTTTAATAATATCATTTTGTTTATTTATTTCATAATTAATATCTCGTTGCAGTAATCTAATAATTTCTCTTTTTTTAACACTATTAAAAATTGCTTCATCTTCTAAAATAGAATTACTAACATCTATTTCTTCACAGATTGTTTTATTTGTTCCTTTATATAATTTCATACTCTCTTTTTCATATACATTAAGTTTATCGTCAAGAAAAAATTGATATATAAATTTATCATCTGAATAGCTATATAACACTTTCGGATTCCAAATCATTTTCATTTCTTTTTTGCCAATTACATTACTAAATTCTTGTAATGATAAAATATTAAATCCATCATTTTCAACAACTACAATTACAGGGATATAATTGCTTAATCTATTTTTTAAACTTGTATTATCTAAAATATTAAAATTTATAAATAATGATCTAAAAAAAGCATCAACCGCTCTATTTTTATTGATATCATCATCTTGAACAAGTGCAGATATTCCATCTTCTATTGCAGTATCTAACATTCTATTAATTTCCACTTGCTTATATGAGATATACTCTAAATTATCAGATCTTATTTCTACTAAAATAAAAAAAGGAATCGTAAATAGTATAAAAACTATTGCTAAATCAGTAATTTTCATTTTTTACCATTCCCCCATAATTAACAATAATATTTTTATCAGGCAAATCAACAGTTAAAAACAATTCTTTTACTTTTGTCCCCATAGTTTTATTCTTATTAAATACTTCTAAAAGAAAATAATCACCACAATTTAATTCATACCTTTCATCACCAGTTGGACTATCAGGAAATAAATCATTCAATATTTTTTTAGTATATATATTCTTATAATTTGCTTTTGCATCATCTTGAAACGTAGATAAATCTGTTATATCTGTATACACAGGATTGATAATTAAATGCATATGAGTTAATGAAATTTTATAAGTATTTCCTGTAGCATTAATTTTTTTATGAAAATCTTCATACATCCTTGGAGTAATATACCCTAAATTTCTAACTGAATCTACAAATTTTGTAGTTTCATTAAAAACTAAATTTCTGGAAATATTATCTTGATTTTCAAACATATTTATTAATGGAAAAATAAATAATAAAAATACTGCTATAATTATTGCAACCATTTTACTTAATGATTCACCCATTACTGCTCCTTATACTTTTCTTTAATAATTTTCCCATTACTATC
>JAYEHA010000085.1:0-4806 GCA_034659335.1 Bacillota bacterium | reverse complement strand
AAAGTTATAAAGTATTATCAAAAAAATTAGTAATTGAAATGGATTTTGATAAAGAGTATAAAAGAATAAAAGATGAGTATAATAATTGGATGCAGCTAACAATACTGGAGCTTCAGTTAAAAAAAAAGATGTGCATATTTTTAGTGTTAAGTAAAAGAACAATCATACAAAGAAAAATAAGTTTTAAAACTTTAAATAGATTTGTAATGTGTACTAAGCTAGTGATTGATTTCAGTTTTTAAAAATGATATAATTTTATTTAATAAAATTTCTGTTAATACTTGATTAAGAAGAATTTTAAAAAAATTACGATACTGATTTGACAAAAAATATCAATAAGATTTACAAGGCATTTAAGATTATAATAAAACTATGTTTCAAATACTGTGTGACTGGAATATAATATAAAGGATTGAAGGTGAAAAATTGGCAACTTTAAAAGACATTGCAAAAAAAGCAAATGTTTCTTCTAGTACTGTTTCTAGAGTGTTAAATGGCGATAAAAACATTAGCGTAAGAGAAGAGACTAGGGAAAAAATATATGAAGTAGCTGAAGAACTTGAATATATGCCGCTCATAAAGAAATATCAAAAAAGAAGATTAGGAAATCCAATTAATGAAAATAAAAACGAAAAAATAAAATATAAAATTTTAGTTATCAGTTCTTTTTCTGAAAGAACTGAGTTTGAAGATCCTTTCTATTTATCTATTAGATATGGGCTAGATATGGAATGTAAAAAATATAATTTAGAAATTACTAAGTTTTATTATGAAGGTGAAAAAATAGAAGCTAAAAATTATGGTTCATTTGATGGTATTATTGCAATTGGTTCTTATTTAAAAGAGGAGATTGAATATATTAGTAAGATATCAACTAATATTGTATTTGTTGATAGTATGCCTGATGATGAGAACTTTGATTCTGTTATTGTTGATCTTAAGAAAGTAATGATAAAAATTGTTAAATTCTTAGAAACAAAAAAATTCACTAAGTTTGGATATATTGGTGGCGGAATAGAAAAAGGTAAATCTGATGAACGTGAAGATGCGTTAAAAGAATTTTTAAATAAAAAAGAAAATTTAGAAATTCATAGTTTAATAACATGTGGGTTTTCTATAGAGTCTGCTTATGAAGAAACTTTAAAAATGATAGATATAGAAGATTTACCTGAAGTTTTTATTGTAGCTAATGACTCAATGGCAATTGGTGTAATAAAAGCTTTAAATGAAAAAGGATTAAGTGTACCTAGTGATATATCTATTATTAGTATAAATGATATTCCTACTGCTAAATTCACTGTTCCACCATTAACCACTATTAAGATATATTCAGAAAATATGGGGATTATGGCAGTAAGAACTCTTATTGAAAGAATAGAGAATAAGAGAGATATTGCTATTCAAATAATAATATCTAATAAGTTAATTGAAAGAGATAGTGTTAGGTGAATGAAAAATTATCTTAAATAAATAGATTAAACTAGAAAAGGTACTTATTTGAAAGTTTTTAGATTTTGATTTAGAAGTTTAAGTTTGATTAGACGTTTATTTACCATTGTCAAAAAAACATCAGAGAACTTGAAATTTAAAACTGAATTTTCTAAGAATAGTAGCCTTCTGTTATTTAATTAATTTAATTATAGCAGGAGGTTTTTTAATATTAAGTAATATGGTTAAATATATTTTTTTTAATTTGATATTTATTATTAATATCTGTATGATTAAGTAAGAGATTATAATAAAGTGAGAAGATGCAAAAAAAAATAAAGATAGTGCATTATATGTTCATAAACAGGAAAATCTACAGAAAGGATGATTTAAGACATGCATAAAATAAACGAAAAAATTGATGAAATTTTTAATGAATTAAAGGAATTAAGTGAATATATATATAATAATCCAGAACTTGGGAATCAAGAGTTCCTTTCTAGTAAAGCTCATATTGATTTTTTAAAAAAATATGGTTTTGAAGTTGAAGAATGTTTTATTGGAATTGAAACTGCCTTTAAAGCAGTTTATGATTCAAAAAAAACTGGTCCTACAATTGCATTGCTAGACGAATATGATGCTCTTCCAGGAGTTGGACATGGCTGTGGCCATAATATGATTGGTACTATTGGTACTGGAACTGGAGTAGTAATTAGCAAGTTTTTAGATGAAATTGGTGGGAAAATATTTGTTATTGGGACACCAGCTGAAGAAACAAATGGTGCTAAAGTTGATATGGTCAATCAAGGTGTTTTTGACAATATTGATGCTGTTTTAATGGCTCATCCAGCTGATAAAACATATGTATCAATTGAATCACTTGCAATTGAAGCTTTAGAATTTGAATTTATTGGAAAAGCGGCACATGCAGCTTCAGATCCTGAAAAAGGAATTAATGCTTTAGATGCTGTAATTGCGACTTTTAACAATATTAATGCTTTAAGACAACATATTGAATCAACAGCAAGAATACATGGTATAATTGTTGAAGGTGGCGTTGCAGCAAATATTGTGCCTGAAAGAGCTATTGCAAATTTTTATGTTCGTGCAACTACAAAAAAATATTTAAATGAATTAATTGAAAAAGTTAAAAACTGTGCGCGAGCTGCAGCATTATCAACTGGGTCGAAACTTAATATTAGTAATTATGAAAAAAGTTATGATAATTTTGTTTCAAATGAAGCATTTGATAATTTACTTTTAAAAAATATTATTAAGTATGATGTTAAACAACTGCAAAAGAATAAGACATCATTAGGCTCATTAGATGCTGGGAATGTTAGTCATAAATGTCCAATTATTCATCCAATGTTTTCAATTAGTAAAACGCCATTAATCCCCCATACTAGAGAGTTTGCTTTAGCAACATTAACACCTTACGCTTATAAGCAAATGAGAAGCATTATTGGAGCACTTTCACAAACAGCAATAGATTTAATTATAAATAGTGAGTTGCTTAAGAGGGTAAAAGATGAATTCATTGGAAAGAAAAATTAATAGTAGAGCTAGATTAGGTTAAATGAAAGTATGAGGTGAAAAGATGGGTAATAAATTTTATTCTAAAAGTGAAATAGAGATTATTAATTTTTTAAATGAAAATCTTGGGACAAATCATAGGCATAAACCATATGATTTTAAGAATAAAAAAGATTTAAAGGAGTATGTAACATTTCTAATAGGAAAGTTCATGGATTATCGAAAGTATTGGATGATTAGTGCTTCGTTATCTGAAGAGTTAGATGAGAGTATCGAACTATATACCCCTTTAACATGGATGGCAATGACGGAAGATAATATTTTAGGAGATGAAAAGATACTTGAAACAATTTCAGCACTTGGAGTTGTTGAGGAAAATCTATCGAATTTGTTTATGGAAACAGAAGAAGAATTAAAAAAAATGATAGAAATTATAATGGAAGTGCCAGATGAAGTACAGAAATTTATTTGGAATGATGTATTTCATTTTGATAGTGATAAATTAGAAAGCCTCTTTGAACATATTTTTGAAGTGCCATATACCTATACAATACCGGAGTCGGTTGAAGCATTTTGTGATTTCATGAAAGAAGTCAGTAATCAAAAAGAACAAGTTAATACATTAGATGATGGACTCATATTATTGCATCTTGAATTAATTAATGAGTTTTGTAGCGATGAAGATAAACAATTATTAATGAAACATGCTGATACAACAGAAAATGGTACTATTACTAGAGATATTTTGATACCAGCAGATATGCCATTACATAATTTGCATTATGCGATTCAAAAACTTTTTGGCTGGCAAAATTCGCATCTTAGAGCTTTTCATTTGGATGAGAAAGATTATGATCGTTTGACTGATAAACTAGTAAAACAGTGGGCACAGCTTGTTGGTATATTATTTAGAGGCGTATTAGAAGATGAAAATGATTTCTTTTGGGATGATGAATATGATGAGTATGTTAATGGGAATTTTAAAATATGGTTAAGGAAAAAATATGTTGGGCCATATAGTTATGGAGGAGAGAGTGAGAATTATGATGTAGCTAAAGAAAGCGTTGAGCGATTAATTCGAAAATTTCCTGAAATTGAAGTAAAAGAATCTTTTTCTGAATATTATGAACGTAATAAGGATAATGAAGATTATGAAAAAAGCTCTATGAAAACTTTTAAAATTGCTCCAATTCTTGATTTAACAATTGAAGAGTTGATGAATTCAATTTTATTTGATCATGCATTTGATGAGTTGCTTGAAAAAAATAAAGTAGCTAAAATTCTTGGAGTTAAAGGTGATAAATTAGGAAATTATAAGAATATAATCAAAGAATTTAATGAAGATATTTTACAACCTGTAACAGATAAATTAATATATAATTACGATTTCGGCGATAATTGGGTAGTTGAAATAACAAGAGAACATGGATATACAAAATTAATTGAAGATAAAAGTGCAGATGTAAATTGGTTAAATGAAGCTGAAGATCTTGTTAAGAAAAAACACAAACCGGTTTGTATTAATAAAAAGGGTGGCTTCGTAATGGATGATATTGGTGGTATGAGTGGTTTTACTGATTTTATTTCTACTATTTATACTTCTAACGATGTAGAAGAAAGAAAATCGTATAGGGAATGGGCAAAAAGTATGGGTTGGAGTAATAGAAAGATTGAATTAAAAAAAATGCTTTAATTTTTAGTTCCAATTTGACATCCTCCCCGCCCGTTCCTATAAGAAACTTACGAGGTTGTCTGCTGATTAAATGTCAGTCTATTTCTAGTAGACAAGTATAACGCAGACTTTAGGCTGTGCCATCAGCCCTCTTGAGATAGTCGACAAAG
>JAYEHA010000084.1:0-4811 GCA_034659335.1 Bacillota bacterium | reverse complement strand
ATCTCAGATGATGTAAATTTTGTAATGAGTGAACCTGAAAAGAAGCAAAAGAAAAATGATAAAAAATATAGAGTAAAATCATTTAAAAAAATTATAGCAATTGGCGTAATATTTTTTATGGTTTTTGGTTTTTCAATTGGCGCAGGTATAGGAATTATGAATCATAAATATTTTAATGAGAGGAATGATCAAAGTATTAATAATGAAATTCCAGTAAATATTGAAAAAACAAATATTGTTAAAAATATTGTTCTTTCTCAAGAAGAAATAAATACTGTTGAAATAGTTGATAAAGTATCTTCAAGTGTGGTAGCAATTACATCTAAAGTTAAATATAGAGATTGGTATAATAATATAAGAACAAATGAAAGTTCAGGGTCAGGTGTGGTTTTCAAAAAAGATGATGGAAAAATTTATATTATTACAAATAACCATGTAGTTGATGGAGCAAATGAATTATTAGTGGAAATAGTAACAGATGATTTTCAAAAAGCAGAAGTGGTTGGGAAAGATGCAATTTCAGATATAGCAGTTATTGCAATTGATAATAGTGAAAAATATGATGGGACAATACCAGTAGAGTTTGCTGATTCAGATGCTTTAAAAGCTGGGCAGAAAGTAATAGCGCTTGGAAATCCTTTAGGATATAATAATACTGTAACTGTTGGAGTTATTAGTGCACTTGACAGAGAATTGCAAGGAGCCAATCCTTTTAAATTAATTCAAACTGATGCTGCAATTAATCCTGGAAATAGTGGTGGAGCTCTACTTAATAGCCAAGGAGAATTAATTGGAATAAATACTATTAAAATAAGTGAAACAAGTGTTGAAGGAATAGGGTTTGCGATACCTGTTAATTCGATAGTACCAATTTTAGATGAAATTTTGGAAAATGGATTTGTTTCACGTCCCTATTTAGGAATTTATGGGAAAGAAGTTAGTCAAAATATGTCAGAACTTTATGAAATTCCAATGGGAATATTTGTAAGTCAAATAGTTGAAGGATCAGGAGCGGATAGTTCAGATTTAAAACCGCGAGATATAATTATAGCGATAGATGAGATTAAAACATTTACAATGGATGATTTAACAAATGCATTAGCTAATTATAAAGTCGGTGATATTGTTACTATGAAAGTTATAAGAAATGGTGAAAGGAAAAAAATAATTAAAGTAAAATTAACGCAAAGAACTCAGAATTAATTTAGAGAGGAGATATAATTGGATATATCTGTTTGGATAGCCATTTATTTACCGATTTTTGTTATATTGTTTATTCTATTGCCAGAGGAAGGCAAAAGACAGTTTATGAGAAAGTTGATTAAAAGAAAAAGAGGAGAAGATAAAATGTCTAACAATTTAATTATAAGTTTTATTGGTGAAACTTGCAATATTTCGTGTGGGACATATGGAATAAATTACAAAAAAGTTAAAGTTGTGGAAGTGGTTGATAACTGGATGAAAATTGAAAAAAAGAATGAAATTAATTTAGTGAATATTGATTTTATTCAAAATATAAAAATAATTAAATAGATAAGTTATTTAGAATAAAAACTAGCTATATAAAGATAAAAAAGCACCTAGTGATTTAATAGGTGCTTTTAATGGTTTTAAAACAGGTGCTTTATCCTGTTAAATACCCTGTATATTAACTATTGATAGATATTCCTCTCCTAGTTTTGTAATATAGCATCCACTTCTTCCTTTTTTTATAATAATAAGATTTTCCTCTTTAAATATTTTAAGTGATTTTCTTAAATAGTTTTCAGTAATTTTTATATTTCTATTTTTTAAAGATTCTAAAATATGCTTTCTTCCAGCAGTTTTTTTAATCTTATTTAAAAATTCAATTGTTTTAAGTATTTGATAAGCTGAATCTTCATTTAATTTTTCTTTTATAACTGAATAACTACTATCATCATAATTTTTTTCATTTAAATTAGTTATTTGAGAGACTAGATAATTTGGCAGAGATTCTGCATTGATCTCATTTGACTCTTCAAGAGTTGTAACGTATTTTGCAATATTGCTTAATTCTCTAATGTTACCAGGCCAATTATAGTTTTTTAGTAATTGTGTGCATTTTTTACTACATATAAATTTATTATTTGTAAAATGGTTTAGTAGTATTGGAATATCATCTTTTCTATTTCTAAGTGGTGGAAGCTCAAGAGAAAATACATTTAGTCTATAAAAAAGGTCTTTTCTAAAAGTTCCAGTTTCAATCATTTTAATTGGGTTTTTATTTGTTGCAGCGATTATTCTAACATCAATATCTATTATACTGTCTGATCCAATTGGAGCAATTTGTTGTTCCTGTAATACTCTTAATAGCTTTGATTGAAGATGACTAGGCATATCTCCGATTTCATCCAAAAAAATTGTTCCGTTATTTGCTTTTTCAAAAAGACCTCTTTTCCCTGTCTTTGAAGCACCTGTAAAAGACCCGCTTTCATAACCAAATAATTCGCTTTCCAATAGATTTTCTGGTATTGCGGCACCATTAATTGCTATAAATGGTTGTTTTTTTCTAGAAGATGCATTGTGAATTGCTTGAGCAAGAACTTCTTTTCCTGTTCCGCTTTCCCCAGTAATTAAGACTGTTAAATCAGTTTTAGCAATTTTTTTTGCAATTTTTATAATTTTTTTCATTTCATCAGATTCGGATATTATGTTTTTAAATTCATATTTTGCAATATGGCCTTTTTGTCTTAATTTCTTACTCAAATTTTGTTCAAGTTTTTTTATATAAGTAACTTCTTGAAAGCTAAAATACATTCTGATTTTCTTATTAAAATGTGTAATATCTTTTTTTTCGTAATTGATATATTTCTTTTTATAAGTAATTAAATTTTCATAAGAATCATAATTATAACAAGATTTAAAATTAATGTTATCAATAACATCATGTAGATATTGGTCTATTATGACTGAATTAATATTGAAAATATCTTTGAATTTTTTATTTGCAATTATAATTTTACCTTGAGTATCTGTTAAAAGTATTCCATCATGCGAAAGATCAAGAAGATGATCAAGTTCTTCTGTGCGAGTTAACAAAGTATCATAATTTTTTCTAATTGCGTAGTTTGTACTATAAATTTTTTGGTAATAATTATATAAATTTTGTTGAATTTCTTTAGTGTTTATTTCTAAATGATTAATAATTAAAAGCATTGTAGGAATATCTATTACTCTATCTTTAAGGTTATAAACGTTTTCAATATAATTTGGAATAAATTCTGGTTCCGAAGGTGAAATTGCATAATTAATATGATGATAATCTTTTCCGGTTTCGAAAGGAATTAAATTTATGTGTTTAATTCCTATACTATAAAGAGTTGATACAGATTCTAGAACTGTTTCAATATTGTCATTTACAACTAAAACATCGCTATTTTCAGGTATTGAAGAAAGTTGCTCAATTGAACTTTTTAAAAATGTTCTATTTGCAACGATAATATTATTTTTATCTTTTACGTAGTTTCTTAGTTTAAACGCTCTGCTTCTTGCCATAATAATAATTAAATCTTCATTTATTTTATCTTCTAAATTTAAATCATCAATATAGTAATTGTTGATTATCACTGTATTAGAGAGGATTCTTTGAATATTGTTTTTTATATTTTTTCCTACATTACTAGGTCGGTTGTTTTTTTTCATTGAATCAGAAACAATTGCAATTGATTTCATAATATTCTCCTTTATAATTATTTAAGTTTATCATAGTTTGAAACTTGATTAAAGAAAATATTACATTTTAGAAATAATTGGTATGGATTTTGCATTATATTAATTTTGAGGTGGCAAAATGAAGAATGTAATAAAATTAAATGATTTTTTAAAAAATAATATTTTAACTAATTTAAAAATAAATGAATCTCAAACGAAGGCTCTTTATTTTGTAAATACTTTAAATATTGAAAAAAATAGTTATGAAAAAGAAGTTATGATATTAGAGCTCGAGACTTTTAAACATAATAAAATTGAGATTCCTTTTATACCAAATGATTTTTACTTTAATGGTGATATGATTATTTTTAAGGTTATTAAAAATGATAACACTTCTTTTTTCCACTATGATGTGGATATTGAAGAAATTTTAAATATACCATTTGTGGTAAATGATATTGTTTTTAGTGATGAAAATTTTTATTTTATATCTGAAATTCAAAAATATGATTTAAATACAACAATTAAATGTAGTGAGACAGGACCGTTTTATAAAAATGGTAAAGGAATTGTTGGAAATAGCCTTATAAGTCTTTTTAAATCAAGCATGGATGTAAAAGATATTTCTTTAATTACTCCTCTTGATATGGATATTGACCAAATTGATTTTGATCTTAAAAATAATAGGATAATGTTTACGGTATTTGATGTTGAAAAATTAAAGCCTGTTAAATCAAATGTATATACTTATAATATTTTAACTGAAGAGATAAAACTGCATACTGAAAACAATTATAGAATAAGCTATATTAAATCAATAAATGAAAATAAAATGATTTTTACGGGTGTTGATTTAAATAAAAGAAGTAGAAATGATAATCAGCAGCTTTATATAATTGATGAAGTAAATGGAGAGGTTAAAAGACTTGGTGATTATATTGATTTAAGTAATGAAAACCCAAGTGTTGTTACAGATAGTGTTTTTTCAACTACAAAACCAATAAAAAAATATGACAATGAGTTTTATTATTTAAGAGTTAAAAGAGATAGAGAAATGCTTTATAAAATTAATCTTAATGGGGAAATTACTGAAATAGATACAGGGTTAAAAGTGATTAATAGTTATGAAGTTATGGGAA
>JAYEHA010000083.1:0-4839 GCA_034659335.1 Bacillota bacterium | reverse complement strand
AAAACAATGATAACGAAGAAAATTTCGATAAAAGTCCATTAGACGATGGTTCAGAAATTGAATTAACTAGTTTAGGTTTTATAGATGATACAGAAGAAGAAAAAGAAAATAAACCTAAAAATAATAAAAAAAATATAGATAAAAATAAACTTATAATATCTTCAATTATTATACTTTTTTTACTATTTAGTTCTTATCTAGTAACACATAACAATTTTTCGTTTTTTAATTCTAATAAAAATGAAGAATTTATTGTTTCTTTTAATAAAGAAAGAATTGATTCTAATTTCAAATTTACTGCTATAGTAGATAACAATGAAGAATACAAATATGAGTGGAAATTTTTCTCAAATGGTGAAGAATTAGCTTCTTTTGATGAAAAATCAATTACAATAACCTTTAAAAATGAAGGCTCATATTTTATAACTCTTCGTGTTCAAGACGAAGATGGGAATTGGTCAAACTCTTATTCTGAAGAAATTTATCATACAATAAATGAAATGACACCTTTAGATGAAGAAGATGCAGTAAAAGCTTCTACTACTGAAAATTTAGATAGTTATACTATTTCATATGAAACTGACAATATTATTGACGATTATGAAATGAAAAAGAGTGGAAGTAAATCTTTAAAATTTGATTTTAATAATGATACAAAAATTGGAGAAATACTGCTTAAAGATATCCTTATGAAAAATGATACTTCAGTATCATTATTTATTAAATCTAATACTAGAGAACCAATTACAATGAAATTTATAGGAATAAATGGAAATACTGAACCATTTGAAAAAACAATTAATCATATCCCATCTTTAGAGAATACATGGCAAATGATAAGCTTCAATATTAACACTTCGAATATTGAAACTTTAAAAATTATATTTGAAACAAAAAATTCTACAATATGGGTTGATGATATAGAAATAAATGCCTATAAATAATTTATTGAAAATCAAAAAAACAATTACATTGCTCAGAACCTTTTAGGTTTTGAGCTTTTCAATGAAAGAGAGGAATATTTTGAAAAAAATACTTGGTTTACTTAGAAATACAATTCAAGAAAACAATTTAATTGAAGAAGGCGAAACAATTGGCGTTGGGATATCTGGCGGAAAAGATAGTATGGCTTTACTTTATGAATTAAAAAAATTAAAAAAATTTAGCTTAGTTAAATTTAAAATTCATGCTATAAAAATAAATATTGGATTTGAAAGTGAAGAAGATAATAAAATAATTGAAGACTTTTGTAAATCACTAGACATACCTTTAACTATTGAATATTCCGATATCGGAACTGTAGTTTTTGATATTAAAAAGTCAAAAAGCCCATGTGCATTATGCGCAAATATGAGAAGAGGTGCATTAGCCTCAGTAGCAAATAGATTAAACATTAAAAAAATTGCTCTAGGACATCATAAAGATGATAAAGTAGAAACATTTTTTATGAATATGTTATATAGCGGTCGTCTTAATACTTTTCAAGTGAAATCATATTTATCAAGAACAGATATAACAATAATAAGACCATTCTACAATGTAGACGAACATTTAATAAACTCTTTCGTAAAAGAATATAATATTCCAATTGTTAAAAGCAATTGCATAGTAGATAAAAATACCAAAAGAGAGGAAATAAAAGAATTTTTAAAAGAAATATATCCTAAATTTAAAGGCTCAAAAAAAAGCATAGAAAACGCATTAATTAATAAAGATCAATTTAATCTTTTTTAAACAAATAAATAGGTAACTCTCTACATTTCTTCGAAAGTTACCTATCTATATAATTGTTTCACTCATCAACGACCGTCCTCATTTAAATTCTTTGGTGGCATCATCCCCTTAAAACACAATACCATATTTAAAACTTCACTATGAAATTTTCTCCTACAACGTATAAATTAAATATTCTACTACCATTAATTAAATTGGCGGCATCATCTCCTTTAATTACAATACTATTACTAGAACCTCACTATGAAATTCTTTTATCTGTAGATTTATAATATCACAAGTTTACAGAATATTCAATCTTTTTTTAAATATTTCCTAAATACACATTTTTCAAATATCTACTAGCTATTGAAAAAGCTTCTAACATAGTACTTATTTTAGTCTGTGGATTTGTCATTTTATATCTTGGAAAGTACCTAGTAAGATGCATAGGAATAGTTTTATCAATTTCACTTATCCATTTAAACATACTAATTAATTCATTCTTATCTGTATTAAGTTCATCAATTAACATGGTAGTTATTTCTACATGTGTTATCTCCGCTGCTATTAGAATACTTTTCTTAACAGAATCTAGCTTACCTTCACATATATCTAAATAAAATTTATCATTATAAGCTTTTAAATCAATATTAACAGCATCAACATATTGTAACAATTCTTTAAAAGGTTTTTCACAAATATAACCATTAGTTACCAAAACATTGTCAAACCCTTCTTTTTTTGCTAATTTAGCACAATCTAATATATATTCAAAATTTACTATCGGCTCATTATAAGTATATGCAATCCCAATACTATTTTTATATTTTTTTGCTTTATCAATCAAGTCTTTAGGTGAAAAATAAAGTGTATTTGGATTACCATGTGCTATTTCATAATTTTGACAAAATTTACATTTAAAATTACAGCCATATGACCCAACAGAAAAAATGAAACTTCCTTGCTTATAATTTTTAATAGGTTTTTTTTCAATAGGATCTAAATTATATCCTGATATTTCTCCATAAGCAATCGCATATAAAATACCGTCAATATTTTTTCTTACTCTACAAATTCCAAAACAATTATTTTTAATTATGCACTTATTAGGACATAGTTCACATTTAACTACATTATCATCTTTTTTACTATAAAAACTTGCTTCTTTCATAAATCACCTCTAATAATCCATAATATTTTTAGCAAAATTGTAAGCATGTTTTTCAATATCTTTTACTTTAATAATCTTACCAGAATCATTTGCAATTTCCATAATTGAAAAATTTGGCGGTAATATTAATCCTTTATTTAGATTAAGTGCACTTATAAGATGCTTTGCCACCGAATCACTTCCTGAGTTACCTGAAATTATTACCGAAAATATTACTTTTTCATGTAAAGAAACTCTTCTATATAAAACTGTCATTCTATTAATAACCGCCATTAATTTAGCAGAAATAGAATCATTATAATTAGGACAAATCCAAATAATATAATCACTTTCTTCAATAGCTGGCAGAATATTTTCAATAACTACACCACCATAATAACAACTATTTTTTTTTGCATAATGCAAACACGTTTCAAAAGGACATCCATTACAATCAACAATTTTATTATCCTCAACTTCAATTTCATTAATAGTATACCCTGCTAAATTTTTTTTAATCATATTCCAAAGCATTAAAGTATTAGATGTTTGATATGACGATGAATGAATTGCTAAAATTTTAGGGTTATTTATTTTCTCTTTATCAAAGTCAAAAAAACGCTTAGCTAATTTCTCTATTTGTATTTCACATATTTTCTTTAAAGATTTGTCCTTATACAACTTATTCCAAGTTTCATAATTCATATAATCAGCTATCACTTCTATCATAGGCTGTCCAATAAAAGATAAATTCATTTTATTTAATAAAAAAACCACTTGTTGACTTAAAGTTTTTGTATATAAACTATTATTAGAATTTACTAAAATAACACCAAAAGAATCATTAAATACTATATTATTATCTTTTAATCTCTTAATAAATCTCATTAATTCTACATTACTTCCAATTGAATCAACAGTAAAAGCAAAAACTATCTTTTCATTAGTAAACGAAATACTTTTAAAATGATTTTTTCTTATAATATCACATTTTATTTTACTAGAAAATGATTTTACCATATCTTCTAAGACAATATCTTTATTAAACAATAATATTTTAATTTTCTTCATATTGTCGCCTAAGATTATTGTATGACTTTTCAATTTTATTAATAAGCTTCTCAGAAATTTCTAATCGCTCAATTTCAATGCCTCCATTTATAAATTTATTTCTAACGCCCCAATATATTCCATCAATAAATACAGTTGAATAATTGAAATTTCCATTTAATGTTTCGATAATTGATAATACTCCTGAAGATAATGCTGGCGCAATATATGGTTTGAAACCAGTATCTCGCACTCTCAAATTGGCTTCAATCACTTTTTTTGTTAAGATGTTTGAATTAAGACTGTCATAATTTAAAATATTATCAGCAACAATTAAGCCCTCACCATGTGGTCCAAACACCCTACCATTTTCTTTATAATTTATTCCCATTTTCTTAGAATAATAATTTGCTCTTCCATTCATAACACCCAATCCAAATCCTCGTACTTGATTTGGTAGTAATCCTTTATTATCAAATATGCCATCTTTATTTGTATTAGAACTATAATAAACTTCATTACATAATAAATCAACAGGATCTGAAACTACCGCAAATATTCCTTTAAAATTAAAATCACGTGCCATTTTTGCATATATCCCAACTATTTTCTTATTAGCTTGATATTGGATCATTCTAACGTCTTTCGCTTCATTCCCAACTTTCGGAACAAATTTTGATGCAGTAAAAACGAAAACATCACAATCAAATAATTCTTCACTATCAACAATTGAAATTTCAGGCAAATCACTATCATTTGGAAAAACAATTTGATTAAGTTCCATTTCATATCGTTTCATTCTATCTTCACTTAAATCATATATCCCTATCTCTTTAATTATATCTTTACCAAGTAATCTAAGACCAATTGCTAATGTTCCCCCAACATCACCAAGTCCTAAGACATTTACCTTTTTAGAAATA
>JAYEHA010000082.1:0-4855 GCA_034659335.1 Bacillota bacterium | reverse complement strand
ATAAAATTTAATAATTATTTACTATTAGTGGGTTAATATTCAAATAAAAAAAGGGTCAGATTTCACTTAATAAATACATATATATAGAGAAATGGAAATTAAATGTAGAAATTTTCAGAAGTGAAATTGGAGTTGAATACTATCTGAAAATTAAAGGCTTTATTTTATTTTTTGTAAAAATGATTGTAATATATTTAAGCTATTGAAAAAACTTTTAATGCTGTTTTAATGCAGATTGATAATTTTAAAAAGCATGCAATAAAAATTATTCGCTATTTTTAGTATTCACACCTGAACTGTAATCAATAATTGACTTGATATTTAGCTATAAATTTGATTTAATATAGAAATAGTTATAAAATTATAACTATAGATTATAATTATAGCAGTAAAATGCTTTAAAATATAGAAAAAGGGTATATTATAGATTGAGTTTACTAATTTTATAAGGAGCAGTGGAGTATGAAAATTACAATTAAAGATGTTGCAAAAAAAGCAAATGTATCTATATCTACAGTATCTCGAGTTATTAATAAATCTAAACCTGTGAGTGAGGATATACGTGAAAGAGTTGAAGAAGTAATAAAAGAGCTTAATTATGAACCAAATCAAATTGCTAGAAGTTTAGTTATGAAAAAAACTAATTTAATTGGTGTTATTGTACCGGATATATCTTCATTTTTTATTGGCGAGGTATTAAATGCTATAGAGCAAATTGCAAAGATTTATAATTATGATATTATTTTATGTAATTCATATGCAGAAAAAGAGCAAGAACTAAAATATCTAAATCTACTTATGAGTAAGCAGGTTGAAGGATTAATATTTATCTCATATAAAATTGAAAAGGAACATAAAAAGTTTATTAAAAATGTAAAATTTCCTGTTGTACTTATTAATAGATTTATAAAAGAATTAGATGTTATAAGTGTTTCAATTAATCATGAAAAAGCATCATATGATATGACCAAATATTTAATTAAAAAAGGGAGTAAAAGTATTGCTCTTTTAAGAAGTGGCTATTCAGATGATATGTTTATTAGTGATCAGCTTCTTGGATATCAGAAAGCTTTAAGCGAAGCTAATATTAATTATAATAAAAATTTAATATATGACGGTATATTTAAAATTGAAAAAGCTTATGAGCTTGTTAAAGGAATGATAGCAAATGATAATGTGCCAGATGCAATTTTTGCAATGAGTGATGATGCTGCAATTGCTGCAATTAATTGTTTGTTAGATAATGGATATAAAATACCAGAAGAAGTTCAGGTGGCAAGTTTTCATGACACTAAAATTGCGAGCCTTTTTAGACCACGATTAACTACTATTAAACAGCCAATTTTTGATATTGGATCAATGGCTACAAGGATGTTAATTAAAAAAATTAATGATGAAGAGGGAACAAATGAAGGCAATATTAGAATTATGCCTCATGAATTAATTAAAAGAGATAGTTCGAAATAAGTGAGTGAAAATGATTTTAAAATTTGTAATAAGGAGAAAAAATGTTAGAGAATGAGTTTTTACCAACAACTAAGAAAGAAATGGATAAATTAGGATGGGAAGAATTGGATTTTGTCTTAGTTTCGGCAGATGCATATGTAGATCATCCGAGTTTTGGTCATGCAATTATTTCAAGAGTCCTTGTTAATGCAGGATATAAAGTGGGAATTATTGATCAACCTGATTATCATAGTATTGATGATTTTAAAAGGTTAGGCAAACCAAAGTATGGTTTTTTAATATCAGCTGGCAATTTAGATTCAATGGTAAATATATATTCAGTAAATAAAATTCCAAGAAAAGAAGATATGTATTCCCCTGAAGGGAAAAGAGGAAAAAGACCTAAAAGACCAAGTATTGTTTACTCAAATTTGATTAGACAAGCTTATGGAGAGGTAAATATTATCATTGGTGGAGTAGGCCCTAGTCTTAGAAGATTAGCTCATTATGATTTTTGGGATGATAAAGTAAGACATTCAATATTATTTGATTCTGGTGCAGATTTACTAATTTTTGGAATGGGTGAAAAGCAAATATTAGAAATTGCTGATAATTTAAAAAACGGATTAGATATAGAATATATTAATCATATTCCAGGAACGTGTTTTATTAAGAATTCATTAGATGAATTATATGACTATGTTGAAATTCCATCTTATGAAGAAATTAGTAATAGTAAAGAGAAATATGCAGAAGCTTTTAAGCTTTATTATGAAGAGCAAAATCCAATTCTTGGGAAAGCAATTGTACAAAAGCATCATAATAAATATGTTGTTCAAAATCCACCGCAACTTGTTTTAAATAGAGATGAATTAGATTGGATTTATGATCTTCCTTATCAAAGAAATTATCATCCGAAATATGAAAAATTTGGTGGAATAAAAGCATTGAATGAAGTAAAATTTAGTCTTGTTAGTGCTAGGGGTTGTTTAGGAAATTGTTCGTTTTGTTCAATAACATTTCATCAAGGTAGAATTGTACAAAGCAGATCTCATAAATCGATTTTAAATGAAGCTAAAATTTTATTAAAAGATAAAGATTTTAAAGGTTATATACATGATGTTGGAGGTCCAACTGCAAATTTCAGAGAACCTGCATGTGTTCATCAATTAAAACGCGGCAGTTGTAAAACTAAACAATGTTTATTTCCATCGCCATGTAAAGAACTTAATGTAGATCATTCAGATTATCTTAATTTGTTAAGAAAATTAAGAGAGTTAGAAGGTGTTAAGAAAGTTTTTGTTCGTTCAGGTATTAGATATGATTATTTGATGGCAGATGAAAATGATGATTTTTTTTATGAGTTATGTAAGCATCATATATCAGGACAATTAAAGGTAGCTCCAGAACATATTTCTGATAATGTACTTAAATATATGAATAAACCTTCAAAGGATGTTTATAATAAATTCGTAGATAAATTTTATAAAATTAATAAAGAAATAAAAAAAGAACAATATATTATACCGTATTTGATATCTTCGCATCCTGGATCAACACTTAAAGATGCCATTATTTTAGCTGAGTATCTTAATAAACATGGATATATGCCAGAGCAAGTTCAAGATTTTTATCCGACACCTGGTACTCTTTCAACATGTATGTATTATACAGAAATTGATCCTAGAACAATGGAAAAGATATATGTGCCTAAAACTACTAAAGAAAAGAAAATGCAAAGAGCATTACTACAATTTTCATATAAAGAAAATTACGATATTGTTTATGAAGCTTTAGCATCAGTAGGAAGATGGGATTTAATTGGTGATTCTAAAAAATGTTTAATAAAGGTTAAAAAATAATAATAATAGTTATTGATATGAAAAAATAGATTATGGGTAATATTATTTTAGGGGGGAAAGATATGAATAAAATTATTATTGATGGAAAGAGTTTAACGATTGAAAAAGTTGTTGACATTGCAAGATTTGGTGCTGAAATCGAATTATCAAATCAAGCAATAGAAGATGTAAAAGAGTCAAGAAAGATAGTTGATAGGTTTGTAAAAAATAAAGATACAGTTTATGGAATAACTACTGGATTTGGAAAATTTGCGGATGTAACAATATCAGAAGAAGATACTGCACAGTTACAAGAAAATCTAATTATGAGTCATGCTTGTGGGGTAGGAAATCCATTAAGTAAGGAAATAGTTAAAGCTATAATGGTTCTTAGAATAAATAATCTTTCAAAAGGATATTCAGGAATAAGACTTAGCACATTAAATGTGTTAGTCGATATGGTTAATAAAGGTGTATATCCAATCGTTCCAGAAAAAGGTTCTTTAGGAGCAAGTGGAGATTTAGCTCCTTTAGCTCATTTAGTATTAGTAATGATTGGTAAAGGCGAAGCAATATACAATGATGTAAGAATGAGTGGGAAAGAAGCAATGGATAAAGCAGGAATAGAAATTGCTGTTCTTTCTTCTAAAGAAGGTCTTGCATTAATTAATGGAACTCAAGTAATGACTGCTGTAGGTGTAATTACACTTTATGATGCTAAAATGATTATGTCTTTAGCTGATATTTCAGCTGCATTAACAGTTGAAGGATTAAAAGGCATTACTGATGCATATGATAAAAGACTTCATATTGTAAGACCTCATGCTGGGCAAATAAATACTGCAAGTAACTTATTAAGAATATTAGAAGGTAGTAAACTTACTACTAAACAAGGTGAACTTAGAGTTCAAGATGCTTATAGTTTAAGATGTATTCCACAGATTCATGGCGCTAGTAAAGATTCTGTAAGTTATATTGAATCTAAAGTAAATATTGAAATTAATTCTGTTACAGATAATCCAATTATTTTTAAAGAAACTAACGAAGCTATTTCAGGTGGTAATTTCCATGGTCAACCTATGGCATTAGTATTTGACTTTTTAAAAATTGCATTGGCTGAAATTGCAAATTCTTGTGAAAGAAGAATAGAAAGATTAGTAAATCCTCAACTTAGTGGGTTACCAGCATTTTTAACTAAAAAGGGAGGACTTAATTCAGGGTTTATGATTGCTCAATATTCTGCTGCTTCATTAGTAAGTGAAAATAAAGTATTAGCACATCCTGCAAGTGTGGATTCTATTCCATCTTCTGCTAATCAAGAAGATCATGTTTCAATGGGTACTATTGCTGCTAGACAAGCGAAAGAAATTTTAGGAAATGTTGAACATGTATTATCTATTGAATTATTAGCTGCTTGCCAAGCTATTGATTTTGATGATAATTTAAAATTAGGTGTTGGTACAAGAGTTGCTTATGATTTAGTAAGAAGAGAAGTTACTACTTTACATGAAGATAGAGTTATGCATTTAGATATGGATAAAGTATTTGAATTAATTATTTCTCATGAA
>JAYEHA010000081.1:0-4858 GCA_034659335.1 Bacillota bacterium | reverse complement strand
ATAAATATAATGCAACGATTGATGAATTATGTGATAAAAAAGTTAATGACATTATGTCGATATAATTATACCCTCCTATGGAGGGTTTGTTTTAATTTTTGACTAATGTATTATTTGTTTTAAGGAGTTATTATGAATAAAAAAATATTGCCAAGTCATGTTGCTATAATTATGGATGGGAATGGTAGATGGGCCAAGAAAAGATTTTTGCCAAGGTTAGCGGGTCATAAAGCTGGAGTTAAATCTTTAAAGAAAATCATAAAATATAGTTCAAATATAGGGATTGATTATTTAACGGTTTATGCATTTTCTACTGAAAATTGGAAACGACCTAAGGATGAAGTTAGTGGTATAATAAAATTGTTGTTTGATGCAATATTACAATATATAGATGAATTAATTGAAGAAAATGTTATAATAAAAACAATAGGGGATAAAAGTAATCTTTCTACTGATATATTAAATCTCTTTAGTGAAGTTGAAAAGAAAACTGAAAATAATACTGGAATGCAATTTAATATTGCTTTTAATTATGGCTCAAGGAATGAGATAATTCATTCTGTTAAAAAAATTGCGCAATTATGTATTGATAAAGAAATTTCAATTGATGATATTGATGAAAATTTAATTGAGTCGAATTTATATACCGAAAGTATACCTAATCCTGATTTTGTTATTAGAACTAGTGGGGAAATAAGATTGAGCAATTTTTTATTATGGCAAATATCATATTCTGAACTTTATTTTACTGATACATATTGGCCTGATTTTAATGAGAGTGAATATGTTAAAGCTCTTAATGAATATCAAAATAGGAAAAGAAGATACGGAAAAATTTAGGAGTGATATTATGGGTAAAAGGGTGTTAACTGTGTTGATTACTTTGCCTTTATTTATGTTTTTTATTGTAAAAGGTGGATTATATATTTTTTTACTTTCTATGGTTATATCAATTATTGGATTGTATGAATTTTATGAAGCTATTAAAAATGATAATAAAAGACCGATTAATTGGCTGGGATTTTTAGTTGTTATTTTTTTACTTTTTATTAGTTATTTTAATATCGATCAAATATTTTATTTGTTGTTATTTTTTGTTGCTAGTTATGTCTTATTGACGATTAATATTTTTTCAAAAAAAGATAGGTTAGTTGATAGTGCTCTTACAATTTTTGGTGTTATGTATATTGGAATTGGATTTGCACATTTGATAATGATAAGTAAATTTGATAATAAGTTAATAATATTTATTCCATTTATGATTTCATGGTCGACTGATACTTTTGCATATTTTACGGGTAAATTTTTTGGTTCTAAAAAACTTTATCCAAGTGTTAGTCCAAATAAAACAATAGAAGGTGCAGTTGGTGGGGTAATAGGTTCGGTAATTATTAATTATATTTTTGTATATTTTTTTGTTAAAGATATTTTAGCAATTATTATTGTAATAAGTTTGTTTGGATCTATTTTTTCTCAAATGGGTGATTTATTGGCTTCTAAGATTAAAAGAAGTTGTGGTATAAAAGATTTCGGTAAAATATTACCTGGCCATGGTGGAGTATTAGATAGATTTGATAGTGTGCTTGTTACAATACCTTTTGTATATTATTGCATATATATATTTAAAGTTTTGAGTTAAGGAGTTATTATGAAAAAAATTTCAATTTTGGGTTCTACAGGTTCAATCGGAAAACAAACATTAGAAGTTGTTAGAGAAAATAGAAATGAATTTGATATAATAGGATTGACATGTAACAATAATATTGAATTATTAAAGAAACAAATTGATGAATTTAATCCTTCTGTTGTATGCGTAATGAATAAAGAAAAGGCGTACGAACTTAAGTTAAATATGGTTGATGATGTTGAAATTTTAACAGGTATTGATGGGTTGATTGAAATTTCAAAGAATCTAGAGAATGATATTTTAGTTACCGCTGTTGTTGGAAGTGTAGGGTTAATGCCTACTTATGAAGCGGTAAAACTTGGAATAGATATAGCACTTGCAAATAAAGAAACACTTGTAACTGCTGGAGAAATTATTATGAGTGAAGCTAAAAAATCAGGTAGCAAAATATTACCTGTTGATTCAGAACATAGCGCGATATTTCAAAGTTTACTTGGAAATAAGCATAAAGAAATTGATAAATTGATTTTAACTGCTTCAGGAGGTGCATTTTTAAATAAAACTCTTGAGGAATTAAAGCATGTAGAAATTGAAGATGCATTAAAACATCCGAATTGGGAAATGGGAAGAAAAATTACAATTGATTCAGCTACAATGATGAATAAGGGTTTAGAAGTAATAGAAGCAAAGTGGTTATTTGATATTGATGTTGAAAATATTGAAGTTGTTATTCATCCGCAAAGTATAATTCATTCAATGGTTCAATATATTGATAGTTCTGTAATTGCTCAATTAGGACTTCCTGATATGAAATTACCAATTGTATTTGCACTTAATTATCCTTTTAGAAAATTTAATGATTATAAAAGATTAGATTTGACTGAAATACAAAAATTAACATTTTTTAAGCCAGATTTATCTAAGTATAAAGCTTTAAATCTTGCATATAATGCAATAAAAATTGGTGGAACTATGCCGGTTGTATTAAATACTGTAAATGAAGTATATGTAAAAAAATTTTTATCTAAAGAAATTAGTTTTCTTGATATTGTTGATTATGTTGAAAGAGAAATGAATAATCATAAGGTAATAACGACTCCTACTATGGATGATATTATTATGATAGAGAAAGAAATTAGAGAAAGGTTAAAATAGAGAGGTGGTATAGATGTTAACAGCTGTGAGTTTTATTTTTGTATTTGGATTAATAGTATTTTTTCATGAGTTAGGGCATTTCTTACTTGCTAGAATAAATGATGTTACAGTACATGAGTTTTCATTAGGAATGGGACCGAAAATTTTATCAAAACAAGGGAAAGAGACATTGTATGTTTTACGAATTTTTCCTATTGGTGGATATGTAAGAATGGAAGGTGAAGATGAAGAATCTGATGTTGAGGGAAGTTTTTCAAGTAAAAAACCGTTAAACAGATTGTCAATTATTGCAGCTGGACCAGTTATGAATTTTTTACTTTCAATAGTATTATTGATAACAATTTTTTCGTTTCTAGGTATACCTTCTAATGTTATTGATAGTTTCACTCAAGATTCTCCAGCATCTGAAGCCGGGTTATTAGTTGGAGATAAGATTATAGAGATAAACAATGCTGAAATTAAATCTTGGAATGATGTAAACTTAAATATTAGGGATGCTAAAGGTGAAGTAAACGTTATTGTTAATAGAGATGGGACAATAATTGAAAAAAACATTTTACCTATTGAAGAAGAAACCGGAAGATTAGTTATTGGAATATATTCAAAGTTTACTAAAAATCCAGTAGCGGTTGTATCACATTCGATTTCTCAAGTACTGTATTTAACAAAGGAAATATTTAAATTTTTTGCAATGTTGCCATTTGGTGGGATTAGTGAAGGAGCTGTTGTTGGGCCAGTTGGAATTGTAAATTTAGTTGGGCAAGCAGCAGAAAGAAGTATATTAGATTTATTGTTTTTAGCGGCATATATTTCAATTAATTTAGGGATTGTGAATTTACTTCCAATACCTGCACTTGATGGTGGAAGAATAGTTTTTATTTTATTTGAATTACTTCGTGGGAAACCTGTTGATCCTGAAAAGGAAGGTTTTGTTCATCTAGTAGGATTTGTTGTGCTTCTTTCATTAATGGTTTTTTTAGTTTTTAAAGATATTAAAGGGTTATTTTAATGGGGTTAATAAATAGAAGGAAAACAAGACAAATTAAAGTTGGAAATTTAGTTATTGGTAGTGAAAATAAAATAATAATTCAGTCAATGACTACTACTAAGCCTTCAAATATAGACGAAACTGTAAATCAAATTTTAGCACTTGAAAATGTGGGTTGTGAACTAGTAAGGGTTTCAGTACCGACTATTGAAGATGCAAAAGCAATTTCTGAAATAAAAAAAAGAATAAATATTCCTTTAGTTGCTGATATTCATTTTGATTATAAACTTGCTATTGAATCAATAAAGAATGGTATTGATAAGCTGCGGATTAATCCTGGTAATATTGGTAGTGATGAAAAGGTTAAAGAAGTTGTTAAATATGCTAAAGAATATAATGTTCCTATTAGGATTGGAGTGAATTCTGGTTCTTTAAGTAAAGAAATATTAAAAAAATATGGTAAGTCATGTCCAGAAGCTATTGTTGAAAGTGCAATCGAACACATTAAAATTTTAGAAAGTTTAGATTATCGAAATATAATAATTTCATTAAAAAGTTCTGATGTAATTGAAACAATAATTGCTTATAAATTATTAGCTAATAAAGTTGATTATCCTTTTCATATTGGAATAACAGAATCAGGTACAAAATTTGGTGGGACAATAAAATCATCAGTTGGAATTGGTAGTTTATTGGTCTTAGGAATGGGAGATACATTAAGAGTTTCTCTTACTGGTGATCCGGTTGAGGAAATTGTGGTTGCAAAAGGAATATTAAAATCATTAAAGTTAAGAAAATTTGGTGTTAATATTATTTCGTGTCCAACTTGTGGTAGGTGTAATATTGATTTAAATAAGATTGCTACTGAAATTGAAACGGAATTAGCAAATATTGATAAAGATATTACAGTAGCGATAATGGGCTGTATAGTAAATGGACCTGGTGAGGCTAAAGAGGCTGACATTGGTATTGCTGGTGGGATTAATGAAGCTTTATTATTTAAAAAAGGTAAAGTTGTAAGAAAAATTTCTGAAAACAATATTATTAAGGAGTTATTAGAAGAAATAGAGGAAATGGGGTAGTTATGA
>JAYEHA010000080.1:0-4890 GCA_034659335.1 Bacillota bacterium | reverse complement strand
GGTCTAATAGGGTCTTTTTTAGATTTTTTGCACATTTCTTTTATATCATTACAAACTTTCCTTACTTCTTTTTCATTTTTATTGGGAAGTAATAATAGAAATTCATCGCCACCAATTCTTGATATTAAGTCTTTGTCAGTACAACATTTTTTAAAAATTTCAGAAACTTTTTTTAATAACCTATCGCCCTCAATATGACCTAAAGTATCATTTGTTATTTTTAATCCATTTAAATCCGCTAATATTATACCTAAAGGCAAATTACAATTTTTAGTATATTCTGTTAATTTTTCATTAAAATATGTCCGATTATTTAACCCTGTTAAATCATCATGATATGATTTATATTCAATTTCTTTTTCCGTTTTTTTTCTTTCTGTTATATCTCGCGCTGAGGTAATAACAGCAGATACATAATTATAATTATTACTTTTTTCATTATTAGAAAACTCTGGCATTAAAGACCAAAGAAAGCAATAGTCATTTATTTCAAATTCAATTTTATAAGGTATCTCTGTTTTAAATACTGTTTTAATTGCACTTTCCAGAGTTTCAACTAAATTTTCAGAAAATCCTAATTCACAATATGTTTTACCTATAAATTCATCTGGATGAAAATTGGTAATTTTTTTTACTGCCGGATTAACATATAGATGTTTTAAATCTGAATCAAAACGCGAAATAATATCTGTAGAATACTTTGATAATGCTTCAAAACGTTTTTCACTCTCTTTCAACATTTTTGTTGTATCTTCTACAGCTTCTTTTAATAAATGATTCCAAAATATAATTCCTATTATAATAATAATTAATGATGCAAATACTGTAAATAAAACGAGCCAAAAGTATTTGTTATCAAAAAAACTTTTATTTTCAAAAGGTAACCATTTTAATTTTATTGTTTTTTTCTCATCTTTAGTAATTTGAGCTAATCCTTTATTTAAAATTTGATTTAAGATAGGTATTTCTTTGCTTGTTGCTATTGATAAATTAGATTCATATGGTGTTTCAGTATTAACTATTAAATTAGATATATTATCTCTTTCAATTTCTGCTGCTGCACTCATAACTTCAATAATCATAGCATCAGCTTTCCCAAATGAAACTTTTCTTAATCCTTCACTAGCTGTAGATACTGTTTCATATTCAATTTTTGGATATTTTTCATCTATATAGTCAATAATTGCATATTCTTCTACTACAATTACTTTCATAGTTGAATCTGATAATTTTTCAAAATTTAATTCTTCAGAAAAATTTTCTCTTGTTATAATTACATTAGGATTTAATATATATGGAAGAGTAAATTCTAAATAACTAGAACGCTCTTCTGTTTTTGTTGCTGCAGTTATTCCATATAAATTTCCATTTTTAGCTTCTTCTATTAATTCACTCCAATTATCAAATTGAATCATATCAAAATTCACATTAAGTTTTTTTTCTAATAATTTAAAATAATCAGCTGACATTCCTACATATTTATCATTTTTTAAAAATTCCACTGGTTCATAATCAGTTGTATATCCTATTTTAATTTTTCCATCATTTTCTTTTAACCAACTTATCTCTTCATCAGTTAAAAATATTTCTTTGTTCTTATTTTCATGAAAATTAATAAACGAAAAAGAAAGCATTGAAATTAGACCAAGTAAAAATAAAGCTAATAATATTTTTTTAATTCCTATAATCTTTAATTTTACCATCTTTAATTCCTTTCAATATAATAATATACATTCCTAATATTATTTTATCATTTTTCTGCTGTTTTACAAATTAATTCTTTATTTAATTAAGTCAACTTACTTAAGAAACAAACATCTCCAAATTAGGCGATAATTTTAATAATGTTTTACTAGATTCAATTATTTTTTCCTATACTTATCATCAATAATCATATAGTTTTTATGATTAATCAAATTCCAATTTGTCTTCTGATATTTAAGATATTTTAACATCATATTAATATGTTCTGGATCATAAGATCTAAAGTGAGTACCTTCTCCCCATTCTCTGACCCGTTCATGATCTGGATGACTTTCATTATTATAGACCTTTAAAAACTCATAATACGCAGGAATACCACCAATGTCTTCTGGCGGCGCTGTTTCTGCTCCATCTAATAATGTTGGGAAGCCAAAGTAATAGTCGTTTACAATATCTTCTAAGATAATATTAAAGCACCAATCATCTCCAAAGTCATAACTATATTCTATTATTTTATATTTCTCTAAATACTTGCTGATTTTATAGTGTTTTGGCTTTTTTACTACTTTTTCTAAAAATTCATTTTGTCTTCTTGCAAACTTTTGCATATCAGCTCGCATATTCATAATTCTATTTTTATATTCCTCTTTATTATTCATATAATGCTTATGTGCTTCATAAGCTTCTTTATCATTAGTAACAATCATATTTTCTTTTTTTAAATCAAACTCGAAAAGATGATAGGCTTTATAAGGATACCCACTCTTAAAATTAGTAACGGTTTGTATCACATCGTGTAACCGATTAAAAGTTGCATTGGCAGGCATAATTACACGTCGCCAAATCAGCGGATTAGAATCTTGTAACTCAATTTTTATAATATATGCTTTCATATTTTCCTTTCTTTTTTCTTCTTTAAACTTATTTAAAAAGGAATCTCTTCATCTGAATCATCCTCAAATCTTTCAGAATCAGATGGATCACTTTCTACCTTAATTTCATTCTCGTATTGTTCCCATGTAATGCCATAAGCTGCTCCGCCAGATGTATACCCTGCAATAAAATAAAATTCACCATCTTGATCAGGGTTAAATACCTCTTCTTCATTTTCCATTTCTTTTTTTCTCTTAGCTTCTTCACATTTTAATTGATGTTCTCTAAAAACCCTTAATCTATATTCCTTATCTATTTTTCTGCCTAATATCTGTAATTCCTGTATAGCACAAACCTTATTAGTTCCAAATCGTTTACTATAGGCTTTAACTAAATCTTCCCTTCTATAAGATGATCCCCATTTTTTAGCAGCTTTTAATCTGTCTTTTCGCTTAAGTTTTTTTCTTTTTTTAGCGGCCATAATTAATGCATTCCTTTCATCTACTTTATTTTGAACTTATAAGTATTACTTACAAGCTCACTTTTTAGTTCTTTGATTTAACCTTAAAAAATTCTTCTTTCATTGCACTTCTTCGATTATACTTTAAAACCCATTTATTAATTACGTCATATGATTAATGGTCTAAAAGAAATATGTATATCATAATCAACTGTACTTGAAGCAATTGCCTAATATTCTTGATTCATTTTTTCTAAACTCATAACATGGCCATATTCAAAATAATATAATCCGTGCATTAAAATATGTGGTTGAAAAAGAGCTTCAAAAGTATTAGTCATAACGACTCCCTATTAATTAATATTACTCTATTATTTCTATATCTAATGTTTGACACCACTTTTTTAAAAGTTTTTTTAGTTCTTCTTCACGATAGTTAAACCAATCTTCTCTAACATCTAGTTCAAAAACTTCATCCTTAAACCTTCTAAAAGCTCCTCTTCCATTAATAGCTCTTAATAGTCTCTCTTTAATTTCTTTTTCCATTGAATAACTAAAGATTTCCATCATTCTGTACTCATTAATTTCATATTTTGATGGAAAAGGTTCAAAATAATCTTCATACATAACTTCATCAGCTAGTTTTATGCTTTCTTGCTGCCATTCTGGATAATTACTAAGATCCCGATCACTATCCGCCAAGGAGTACAGTTCATCCTCAATATAAATGACTTCACCAGTTTTCATATTTAAATACACATCTAAGTTATCACTTTGAAAATCAATTCCTTCAATTAAATCAGATAATTTAACCTTTAAATGGCTCATTAACAATCCCCCTCCTAAACTTGAAAAACGCATCCAACCTTTCAATTATTCTATATCACTAAACCTATTGCCCCATATTCCTGTTTTGGTCGTTTGTCCCCTAAGCAATTCTAAATAATTCCTATTGCCGAAAGCTCCTCCAGTAATATGTGTTACTGATCTACATAACCTTAATATTAGCTTATTTTTATACTCATCAAAGCTTTTTTCTTTTCTAAAAAGTTCTAAATAATAATCATATATTTCTTGTTCATACTCTTTCAGTTCATATAATTCTTTTTCTCCATTTAATAAATAATAAATTTTGATATATGCTTCTAAAAGATCATTGTCATTAACGGATAGATTATTATAAAAAGTTTCAAAAATATACTGTTCAAAGAGACCAGCTATTATTGCAATATCCGTCGCATAAAAAATATCTTGGTATTTATTATCATATAAATCATTTGCTTTTTCTAATACTGCTTTTTTATTCTTTTTTAAGATAGCATTTTTGTAAATACTACATTCTAGGGAACAGTCTATTTCATTTCCTCGCTTAGTACCGCAACATAATGAACAAATATTATCTTTAAGCTCAATACAATATCTTTTTGATTTTTTTCCACATAAACTACATTTAGCCATAATATCTCCCTTTTTAAGTAGACTAATTCCTATTTAAATCAAAATGGAAATTCTATTCATGAAACAAATAAATCATATAAGTTTCTATTTCTTGTTATCCATCGTTCTCTTCCGGTCTCTTCCGGTTTATATTATACAATCAATTTCTCATTTATTTAATAGGTATATAACCCGTTGAAGAGTTTTTCCCAACTTTCTTTATCATTTCTTTATCACTAAGTGAATCAATAATACTATATTTAAGTTTCCCCAAAATGAAATGGCTATCAATTTTAAATAGAAATAGGGTTAATTCTGTGGATAACTAATCAAATACTTGTAAATCATAAAAAAACTGGAAAATCGCGGAAAAGTTATTAACAGATTCCAAAAAATAAGAAAAAACACCAATTTTT
>JAYEHA010000079.1:2765-4903 GCA_034659335.1 Bacillota bacterium | reverse complement strand
TCTCCATTTTCATTAATTTTACCAGCATTAATATCAGTTAATATTTCAATACCTTCATCTATACTATTAATCGCATAAATCGAAAATTGTTTAGCCTTAATAGCTTCTATAACTTCATCTTTTAATACTAAGTTCTTAACATTTTGAATTGGCATCATAACGCCTTGTTTACCATTTAATCCTTTGAGTTTACAAATCTTATAAAAACCTTCTATTTTTTCATTTATTCCACCAATAGGCTGTATTTCACCGCGTTGATTAACTGAACCTGTAACTGCAATTGACTGATTAATAGGAACACCTGCTAAACTTGAAAGTATTGCATAAAGTTCGGTACTAGATGCACTATCACCATCAATTCCACCATATAATTGTTCAAATACAATACTAGCAGTAAATGCTAATGGCTTATCTTGAGCAAATTTATATCCTAAATATCCCGAAAGTATTAAAACACCTTTATCATGAACGCTACCTGATGTCTTTACTTCTCTTTCAATATTAATTATACCAGCTTTACCTTTATAAGTCGATACAGTAATCCTATTAGGTTTACCAAAACTATGTTGACCAGTACTAATTACAGCAAGTCCATTAATTTCTCCAACCTTTTCTCCGTCTATATTTAATAAATATGTTCCATCTTCAAAATATTCTAAAATTGCTTCTTCATATCTATTATCTCTTCTTTCTCTTCTTTCTAAAGTTTTTTGTATATGTTTTTTACTAATATATATTTCTTTTTCATTATCAGCAATATTATCTGCTTCAACTAAAATATCAGAAATTGTTTTTAATCTTGCAGATATTTTATTTTTATTTTCAACTAATCTTGAACTATAATCAATTACTTCTGCAACAGCAGTTTTATTTAAATGACGTAACTCATTACTTTTACAGTATGACGAAATAAATTGCGCCATTTTCAATATATTCTTATCATTTTTAATGTTCTCATTATCAAAATCGGCTCTAATTTTAAAAAGTTTTGCAAATTCTTCATCATAATTAGCTAAAATATGATAAATCCTTGGTGTACCAATAATTATTACTTTTGTACTTAAGGGAATTGGTTCTGGTTTAATTGTAGAAGCAGAAAAAACTGAATATGTTGGATTCATACTCTCAATAGTAATCTCTTCATCAAGTAAGGCTCTTTTAACTCCTTTCCACGCAAAAGGATTACTTAAAATATCTTTTGCCAAAACTATTAAATATCCACCATTAGCACGATGTAAAGCTCCATTCTTTATTTGTCTAAAATCAGTCTTTCGAACTCCCATATCAACAGTAAATTCAATACTTCCCATTAAGTTTTGATAAGTTGGATTACTTTCAAAAATAACCGGTGCTGACTTTAATTCTGAATTGTCAACAAAATGATTAAGTTTATATCTATCAAAAAACTTTTCTTTATTTTTTGTCTTAAATAAGATAGGATTTTTTTCTTCTTGTTCATTTTCATGATTAATAAATTGATTAATATGATTAACAATATCTTCTTCAAGTAAATCTAAATAACTAATAACAGATTCATTATTGTTATATTTATTTCTTAATTCAATAAAATTATAACTTATAATTCTTTGCCCTAGAGATTTATTAAGTTTTTTTATTGTTTCTCTATAATCTTTTTCTATCTCTCTAAATTTATTAAATATATCTGCAGTTTCTACTTGTAACTTTTCAGAATTCTCTTTCATCTCATCATACTCTTCATCAGTTAAATTATTATATTCTTCTTCACTCATTGCTTCTCCATCTAATAAAGGTATACTAATTATTCCCTTTTCAGATTGTTTAAATTCAAAATTATAAACTTTACCTAATTCATTTAACTCAATTAAAATAGCTTCACTTTCTTTTTTATGTTTAAGAAATATCTGCTTTTTTTTATTTTCATATTCTTTACTAATAAAATGATTTTCTATCTCTTTTCTTAAAAACAAAATTGTTTGATAAACTTCATCAATAAATTTTTTTGCTAAGCCAGCCTCAATTCTAATTGCAATTGTATTATGATTACTTTCAAAATCATTTGCATAAATATAATCTGGTGGTATAGTTTCATTTTTAGCAATCTTATTAATTAATTTTTTTACAAATGTTGTTCTCCCAGTACCCCACTGACCTGCAAC
>JAYEHA010000079.1:0-2755 GCA_034659335.1 Bacillota bacterium | reverse complement strand
CATAAATGTTAAAACCTTTCTTTTTAATATCTAAACCGACTTGTAGCGCTTCTTTTGCTCTATCTTGTCCAATAATATCATTTAACTCTTTTAAATTCTCTGTAGTTTCAAAATTAAAAGAATCTAATGAACAACCATTTTTTAAATCTTTAATATCTACTCTTAAATCATCTTTAATATTAATATTCATAATTACCTCCATTTAAGCCTCTTAAAAAGAAAATACCCAATGAAAAGCTAAATATTCAAATTTATTAATAAAATAAAAAAAAATTCCTTAAATTATAAAACATTTAATATAAATTTAACAATTAATGTTGTAATAAATAGTAATTCCCCTTATAATGTTAAAGTGTTCTTAAAATATTAAGAATTATTAAAATTTTAGAAAATATATTTTTCTAATACTATTTAGAAAATCAATAGGATTTTTAGAGGGTTTATAGGAGGACAAGAATATTGGAAAATAAAAACAAACGTTGGTTGGTTGTAATTGGTGCAGTTTTACTTCAAATTTGCTTAGGATCAATTTATACTTGAAGTTTATTTAATGCGCCATTAGTTGAAAAATTTGGTTGGGAAAAATCATCAGTAGTATTTACATTCTCTATTGCAATTCTTATGTTTGCAGTATCTACACTTATATCAGGCAAATTGCAAAAGAAAATTGGACCTAGAAAAGTTGCTACAATTGGCGGTCTTTTATATGGTAGTGGTGTTTTATTAACTAGTTTTGCAACTACTTTACCAATGATTTATATCACATATGGTGTTATAGCTGGAGTTGGTGTAGGTTTCGCATATGTTTGCCCATTAGCAACACTTGTTAAGTGGTTCCCAAATAATAAGGGAGCGATTACAGGAGTAGCAGTTGGTGCATTCGGTCTTGGTAGTTTAATATTCAAACCAATTATAATGACATTACTTGATAAAGTTGGAGTATCATCTACATTCTTATATTTAGGTATTATTTATTTGGTATTATGTACAATAGGAGCTCAATTATTCTCTGAGCCAAAAGTTCAAGCTACTGGAACTAAAGTGTCAACAGATGAAGAGTTCTCAATAAAAGAAATGATTAAGACTCCTGCATTTTATATGTTATGGGTCTTATTCTTAGTAGGTTGTACACCTGGTTTACTTGTTATTGGATTAGCAAAAGATATCGGTATTGATTTTGTTAATTTAACTCCAGAAGTTGCTGCAGGGGCTGTAGGACTTATAGCTATATTTAACACAGTTGGCAGATTGGCTTCAGGAGCTGCTTCTGATAAATTTGGAAGAATCAATGTAATCATTGCTCTATTCGTTATTACAACAGCAAGCCTCAGTATCTTAATATTTACTTCATTAAATGCATTCTTATTATTTACAGCATTAGCAGGTATTGCAATTGGATATGGCGGATTATTAGCAGTTATACCACCACTAGTTGGAGAATTCTACGGAGTTAACAACTTAGGTACTAACTACGGTATCGTATTCCAAGCTTATGGTATTGCAGCATTATTAGGACCAATAATCAAAGGTAATTTAGAATTCAAAGAAACATTTATTGTTTCGGGAATTGTTTCAATCGTTGGTTTAGCATTAGCAGTAATAATTAAACGTCCAATAAAAGAAACAGTTTCACTTAAAAAAACTGCATAAGAAAAATATAAACATCATAGGATTTTAAATCTTATGGTGTTTTTTAATATTTAAAATCTACTCTTAAATCATCTCTAATGTCTATAATTCCTTCCATTCAACATTAATAGTTTCCACGCCTTCCTTTTCCATTTATTGTTTCAGAAATAATAGATTCTGACTCATCTCTTAAAGTTCTACCGCTTTTTTTATAGTTTCATATCATTTCTAGCAGAAATTTTAATTAATCTAATACCTGAAACATTTTCTAAAACTATAAGCAACATAAATATTAATAAAAAAACACCCTATAATTTTAGATTTCTCTAATTTATAAGGTGTACTTAAATTTTTAATAACAATTACTTATTTTAAGTCTAATCCAGAAAATTTATCTTTAAAAATATCTCCTAAAGTTACTTCTTCTTCATCAGCTTCCATTTCAAATGCAATTTCTTCAACTGTATCTTTCATACTTAAGCCAATTCTTTCTTCATCTTTTTTAATATTTAAAACTTTTACTGTAACTTTTTGACCAACTTCTAAAACTTCAGAAACTGAGTTAACATGTTCATCAGATATTTGAGAAATATGAACAAGTCCTTCAAGTCCTTCTGCAACTTCAACAAATGCACCGAAATCAGTTACACGTTTAACAGTACCTTCAATAACTTCACCTTCTTGAATAGTAGAATCAATTTTTGTCCAAGGATTATCATCAAAATTTTCAAGTTTCAAAGAAATTCTTTCCTCTTTTATATCAACTTTTAAAACTTCAATTTGTACTTTTTGACCTTCTTTTAACACTTCATTTGGATGACTAATTCTTTTATATGACATTTGAGAAATATGGATTAATCCATCAATTCCACCTAAGTCAACAAAAGCACCAAACTTAGCAAGTCTAGTTACAGTTCCCTCAATAACTTGACCTTTCTCAAGTTTTTCAAGAACCTCTTTTTTAGCAACAGCTAATTCTTCTTTTTCAATTACTTTTCTTGAACCAATTATTCTATTATTTGAAAAATCTAATTCTTCAATTTTAATTTCTAATTCAGTATTTACATACTGACTTAAATCTTCAATATATCTTGCACTTATTAAAGAAGCAGGTATAAATAATTTA
>JAYEHA010000078.1:0-4937 GCA_034659335.1 Bacillota bacterium | reverse complement strand
TTTTATTATTTCTTTTTATTTATTTTATTAACTAATTTACCTTTATATAACCTTTTTATATCCATTTCAATACCAAATTCATGTTTAACTCTATTAAGATAACCCACTTCATATTCAGTAGCTAAAGAAATAGCGTAACCAAGCGCTTTTTCTCTTCCGGTTCTTCCAATTCTATGGAGATATTCATCTGTTTTTTCTGGTAAATCAAGGTTAATAATATGAGTAACACCCTTTATATCTAATCCTCTAGCAGCAATATCAGAAGCTACTAAAATATTTACTTTGCCATTTTTAAAATCTAAAATTCCTTTTTGTCTAGCAAGCTTTTCCTGAGCACCATATAATCCAATTGCTTTTAACTTATGATATACTAATTTATTAACTACATCCTGAATAATTTCATTTCTATTTACAAATACAATTGCTTTTTTAGGATTAATACTTCTAATTAACTTCCTTAAAGATTCAATTTTATCTCTTCTTTCAATTTCAAGATAAGAATGATTAACATTTTTATTAATTAGATCCTCTTTAACAAATACAATTTTAGGTTCTTTCATCATTTCTTTTGCAATAGCTACAACTTCTTCTGGCATTGTAGCAGAAAGCATAACTAATTGTCTATCTCTTAAAGTAGTCTTTATCAATGCTTTTGTCTGAACAATATTATTTTCATTTATCATTCTATCAGCTTCGTCAATTACAATTGTTTTTACGGTATGTGGTTTCAATTTTTTAAGTTTAATTAATTCAAGCATTCTTCCTGTTGAACCAACTACAATTTGAGGTTTTCTTTTTAAATCAGTAATTTGTCTTTTAACATTTACTCCACCAATCAATAATGATGATCTAATATCAACATTTGAATTTTTAGCTAATTTTTTTATTTCATTATTAACTTGAACTGATAATTCATGAGTAGGAGTAATTATAATTGCCTGTAATTTTCTCATTTCTAAATCAATCATATTGAAAATTGGCAATAGATATGCTAGTGTTTTACCACTTCCAGTAATAGATTGACCAATAACATCTTTATTTTGTAAAATTTCACCAATCATTTGAGATTGAATTGGTCTTGGTTTTATAATATTATCTTTCTTTAAGCCATCTACAAGACACTTCTTTAATAATATATCGTTAAATGAATTCATTAAATACCCCTCTTATTATTCCTCTAATATCAATTATTTATACTATTATGATAAGCTTAATTTGTCAATCATTCTTTATCTAAATTTCCTAATGAAGTGATTAAATTTAGTTTTTTTATTAAAAGGATAATTCGAAGACCCTTTTGATATAAATCTTATGACATGCGTATTTTCTAATAAAAAATAATATTATTTTCTTAAATAATTAGATTAAATATGTTAGAATGTTTAATAGTATAAATATAGAAATGGAGAAGATATGAAACTTTTTTTAGCACCAATTCAAGGAACAACTGTAGCTTATTACAGAAATATATATAATGAAATTTTTGGTGGAATTGATGCTTATTATACACCATTTATTTCCACTTCTAATAAAAGATCAGCAAGTAAAGTATTATTTAAAGACCTTTTTAAAGAAAAAAACAATAGCGAAATAAAAATCATTCCGCAACTCTTAGGAAATAATGGCCCTGATTTTAGGCATTATGCTTCAGTAATTACAGATATGGGATATAGCGATATAAATTGGAATATAGGTTGCCCTTTCTCAACAGTAACAAAAAAGAAAAAAGGATCTGGTATTTTAATTTATCCTGATATAATAAAAAGTTTTCTTGATGAAGTATCAAAGGATAATTCATATAATTTAACTGTAAAAATGAGATTAGGTCTTAATGATATTGAAGAAGGAATTAAAGTAATTAAATTGCTTAATGATTATCCACTTAATGGAGTTATTATTCATGGAAGAACTGGAAAACAGATGTATAAAGGAAATGTAGATCTTGACTCTTTTGAAATTCTAAACTCATTAAGCAAACATGAAATAACTTATAATGGAGATATATTTACTTATAATGATTTTATAAAAATTCAAAAAAGATTTCCTTCAATTAATAAATTTATGTTAGGACGGGGTGCTTTAAGAGATCCGTTTTTAGCATCAAAGATAAAAGGAAATGATATCCCAAATAATAAAAAACTAGAAAAAATGAAATTATTTCATGATTCTATTTATAATGATTTTAAAAGTAAACTTTCAGGAGATAGACATTTATGTGATAAAATGAAAGAGTTTTGGACATATGCATCTATGCATCTAGATTCAAATGGTAAGCTTTTTAAAAAAATGAAAAAATGCCATAAATGCGATGATTATTTAAAGATTGTTAATCAAATATTTAACTCTTCAAATTCATGGATTGATTAACAAAAAAATACTTTCAATTGAAAGTATTTTTTTGTTTGCTCTCTTCTAATTTTTTCTTATATAATAATTCATTACCAAATCCATCTTTAAACGCATTTGGACAAACCCCTTTAATTAAATCTTGTATATCAACTGTATGAGGAAACACTTCAAACTTATAACTTATAGACTCGGTATTTAAAGTATCCGTTGTTATTACAATATAGCCATTAGTTTTAACATTAATTGTTGAAATTTTAGATATATCTAATGTACTTTCAGTTACTACTATAGAATCAAGAATTTTACCCGGATCAAGAATTTGTTTAGCAAAAATTGTCAATACTATCTTGTTATTATCAAATTCAATAAACCCTTTCTTTACTAAAGATTCGATACTTTTATCAACATTTTTATTGTTTTCCATATATAATTTCATTTTTTCTTTATTCATATACTGGGCAGTAAATCTACCAATATCAGTATAATTATCATATTTTTTTAAATCATCTAATTTAATTACTGTCTCATCATAAGTAAGCTTTTCTTTTTTTAATTCAACTCTATCTTTTAGAATACTCATAATAACATTTAAAACTACTGTCTCAGCTAAAGTAACATTTGTTGTAAATCTTGATAATTTTTCTTCTTCAAATTCATTATTAATAAAAATATTGTTTCTTATCCATAACCCAACACTTGGTAAAACATGTGGATATATTAAATTATGAATAGTACTATCATTATTAATAGAATATTGTAATCCAAATCCTTTTTTAAAACAAAAAATCTCATTTTTAATATCAAGTTGTGATATTCTTTTAAAACTTACAACAACTTCTGGTTGATGAATAATTAAAAATGCTGATTCTAATTCATTTGCAACTGTAACATTATCACCTTCACCAACTAAAAATTTATTTTCAATAAATGAATCATATGCATCAAGATATTCGTCTTTCTTAAAATTAATAACACCTTCAATAGAATTGAATTTTAACGGAGAAATATCGTTAATATCAATTTTAGAAAATGATGAAAGTATATTAAGTTCGTATTTATTTAATTGCATCATTATCATATTTATATCCTTTCTATATAATTAAAACCAAGATTTAACCCAATCACTTGCTCTATAATAACCACTTTCTACTGAAACAGATAATTCGCCTGCACCTTGTCCAATGTAAGCCCATCCTTCACCCATTTTTACAAGCGCAGAAGCAGAAGTGTGTACACTGTCTGTAGCAAATTTTCTAACGCTATCAAGTGGATGATCTATAATTGTATTTAATCCATCTGTTGTATAAAGATTTCTTGCATTATGAGTTGCATCATCAGGCAACTTAAAAATATCATCTACAGTTTGATTCATGTTTTTCCATCCATCTTTATCGGCATCTGTAAAATTACAAACTTCATCATAAAATCCTCTAGGATTATCAATGAAATCGCCCGCCATATTTTTTGCGTGGTATAAATTTGTAATATTATCACCATAGTAATTACTATTAATTCTCTCAGTAAATTTTTTATCATCTAATCCGCCCGCATAATCAAGTGCAAAATTAATTCCACCTTTTATCATTTTGACAGGACTAGCAATATCAGCAGCTTTTGATCCACCAAACAGTGTTTGATTTACTAATTCAAATACTGCTAATTGCGGAACACTATCACCAACAATAAAAATCAAACTACTAGTAGCCATTCCTTTAGAAATTGCTACAGCCATGTCGTCACCGGCAGAAACATTATCTAGAGTATCAAATATGCCGCTTATTGCTGTAAGGGATCCTTGAAATACAGCTTTAAAATTTTTTGCTCTATTAATTTTGAATTTATTAAAACGTTCTCTTAACGCTTTTAATTTTGCCTTAGAATTTCCTTCAAGCGTTTTAAATATATCTTTATAATCTTTACTATTTTTAACCGCATTTTTCATGAAATCTTTAAAATCACATGCTTTATCAAGTAACTTTTTAGTTATATCTTCGAATGTATTCATGACTTGATCAGTTCCAAAAATTTTATCAAGCATATCCGAGGCCCAGTTATCATCAGTAGTTACAATTTTATCGCCTTCACTTTCGTCAGGTTTAAATATATCTTTTATCATATCCATTATTGATTTATCATCATCAGCCATACTATCAAACATTTCTTTTATAGCTTCTGCATCTAGTCCTAGTTCTTTGACTATATCACTATTCATAAAATCTTCATAAGTCTGTGAAATATCATCTATAGTTCCATCCACAGTATCTTCAATAATATCAGATGTTTCATTAATTTCTTCCATTACATCCTCAGTAAAATCACTAGATATATTAGAAACTGAAGTTATAACAGAAGATAATTCATTAAGACCAGTTGCTACTAATACCCCAGCAAGAGAACCAATAGCTGGAATTGTTTCCATCTGAACAACTGATAATAATCCTGGGCTCTTAATAATACCCACTATTGTTCCACCAGATTCATGCCAACCTACATCATCAGCAAAAACTTTACCAAATAACTTCATATAAATAAAATTTATACCTAAGAATACAAAAAATCCAGATATAACTTGTGCAGAAGTTTTTTTC
>JAYEHA010000077.1:0-4965 GCA_034659335.1 Bacillota bacterium | reverse complement strand
GATGAAACAGAAGGTGATACTGAGTTTAAAACTTCAGTTTCTATAGTATTAGTCCCTGGAGATTTTAGTGGAATAACAGATCCTTCTAATATTGAAGAAAGTAATGAAAATGAAAATGAAACAGAGACAAATACAAATACTGAATCGAATAGTAAAGGTAGTAATAATTCGGCAGAAATGGTTATTCCAGAGGGGAAAGAAATACCAGATAGTTATCCTGAAGGTGTTTTGCCATTTGAAAAAGGGGAAGAAACTGAATTGGCCGTTATAATGACTCAAAATGGACAAGAGATGTTAGGCTATATGAGTACAAGTGAAATTGAAGATGTGTTTGAATATTACAAAAATCTGTTGATAAAAGGCGAGTATTTTACAGTAACAAATAATACAGAAAACGATAAAGGGATAATGTCAAAGTTAGATGGAATACAATTTCAGATAATACTTCATAGAAATGATGAGAATACAGGAGAAGATTTGAAGTATAAAACTTTGATTCAAGTTATGTATTAATTATTAATAGACCTAAATATTAAAGAGGTCTATTTTTTTAGGTAAAATTAAAATCGTTTTCATAGAAATATTAATTGACTTAGAAATGTTTTAAATATATGATTAAATAGTTGAGAGAAGGGGAGAATAAATGCATAGATGTAAAATTTGTGGTTCAGAATCTTTAGAGCATATATATAATGAAAAAAGTAATTCGAATTATTATCGGTGTAAAGTATGTGAGTTTATTTTTCAAGATGAAAATGAAATAGTTTCTTTAGAAAGAGAAAAAGGAGTGTATGATTTACATAATAACAGTTTTGAATCTGAAGGATATGTTAAAATGTTTGAGAATTTTATTGATAAAGCAATTAATCCTTTTATTAAATCAAAACAAAATGCTTTGGATTATGGTTGTGGACCAGGTCCAGTATTATCCAAAATTTTAGAAAATCAAGGTTGGGATGTAAATATATATGATCCTATTTATAACTTTGAAAATAATGATTATAAAAATTATAAATATAGTTTAATTACATCTACTGAAGTTTTTGAACATTTTTCAAATCCGGTAAAGGAATTAGAAAAAATTTCTAAATTGTTGGATAAAGATGGAATACTTGCAATTATGACGCTTCTAAGCCCTAAAAATAAAGACAAATTTAAAGATTGGTGGTATACTAGAGATATAACACATATTAGCTTCTATTCATCAAAAACTTTATATTTATTAGGAAAGATGTTTGGATTGGAAATGATATATAATGACAATAAACGACTAATTACATTTAAAAAGTTATAAAGCCTCCCCCCGAGGCTTTTTTTGTTGTTTGTTGAAATGTAAAGCGAATGCGTCTAAACTAAATATGGTAACTATAATGGTAACTTTGCGAAAAGTGGGAAAGCCTTTGTATTTCTTATTCTAAAATAGCCCTTTTGGTGAATTTTAAAAATTTATTTTTTAATATTTCTTTCTAAAATAATATCTTTATTGTATTATTAAAATAAATTGTATAATTGTTTGAAGGAGGAAATATGAAAGATATTATTATTATTGGATCAGGTCCAGGTGGATACGAGACAGCTATCCGAGGAGCTCAACTCGGCGCTAAGGTAACTTTAATTGAAAAAGCTGAATTAGGAGGTACTTGTTTAAATAGAGGTTGTATTCCAACAAAAGTATATTTTAGAAATGCAGAAATCATTGAAAATATAAAACATTCAAGTGATTTTGGGATTAATGTAGAGAGTTATAGTCTAGATGAAGAAAAAATGAAAAAAAGAAAAAATGAAATAGTAGATAAATTGGTTTCGGGTATTGATTATTTATTAAAAGCACATAAAATTGAGTTTATTCAAGGGACTGCTAGATTAGTTGGTAATAATACTGTTGAAGTCGTTACCAATACAGATATAATATCAATTGAAGGTAAAAATATTATAATAGCAACTGGTTCTAGTCCATCTTCTATTCCAGTTGAAGGAGCAGATTTACCAGGAATATATACATCAAAAGAACTTTTAGATTTTGAAAAAATTCCTGAATCATTAGCAATTATTGGTGCGGGAGTTATCGGCTCAGAATTTGCAAATATTTTTCAATCTTTTGGTTCAAAAGTACATCTTTTTTTAAGAAGTAAATATATCTTAAAGCATGAAGATATTGATGTTTCTAAAAGACTTGCTTCATATTTCAAAAAAAGAAATATTAAAATCCATAATGAAATAAAATATAAAAAAATAGTCAAAGAAAATAATAAGTTTACTATTTATTTTGAAAAGAAAAATAAAGAAAAATCTGTTACAGTTGAGAAATTACTTATTTCTGCTGGAAGAAAACCAAATATTGAAAATATCGGACTTGATACATTAGGCATTGAATATACAAGAAAAGGAATATCTGTTAACAAGCAATTTAAAACAAATATTGACAATATCTTTGCTATAGGAGATGTAAATGGAATAAAAATGCTTGCTCATGCAGCTGCACATCAAGGAATTGAAGTTGTTGAAAGAATCATGGGGCATGAAGTAGTAATAAATCAAGATTTAGTACCTAATTCTACTTTTGTATTTCCTGAGGTTTCTTCAGTAGGAAAAACCGAAGAAGAAGTGAAATCTGAAAATCTCGATTACAATACAAATAAATTTATGTTTGCAGCTAATGGTAAAGCTTTAGCTTTAGGAGAAGGAGATGGATTTATAAAAGTTATTGAAGCGGATAATAAAATTGTCGGTGTTCATATTTTAGGCCCCCATGCTTCTGACTTAATTCATGAAGCTGCTATTATTATTAATTCAAATATGGGAGTAAAAGATGTAGCGCGAACTATTCATGCACATCCAACTTTATCAGAAACTTTTGTAGAAGCAGTTTTAGGTCTTCATAATGAAGCAATTCATCAAATGCCAAAACGTAAATAGAACAAGTGAAAAAACTTTTTAAATCAGAAATTTGGTTTAAAAAGTTTTTTTAATAAATATAATAATGAGTGAAATATTCGAAGAGCGTATAAACTGTCCGTATGTACGGTTTTGTGAAACGGATGTTCCTATAAAATTAATCTTGGGAATTATCTACTCGATATTATTTTAGAATATATTTTGACATGTGATAAATTTTATGCTAGTATTATTTTGTAAACAATGAAAATTCTTCAGGGTCGGGTGAAATTCCCAACCGGCGGTTATAGTCCGCGAGCTAACGCTGAACTGGTGTAATTCCAGTACCGACAGTAAAGTCTGGATGGGAGAAGATGATATATCCTTTAATTGCCCTGGAGTTATAGACTTCAGTTTTTTTTAATTTTAGGAGGAATTTTTATGAATGATTCAAAAAAGTTATTATCAGTAAAAAATATGGCGAAGATTTCAATTTTGTCAGTAATTGCATTTTTATTAATGCAGATTGAGTTTCCTGTACCAATATTTCCAGCATTTTTGAAAATTGATTTAAGCGATTTACCTGCATTAATAGGTGGTTTTGCATTGGGACCTGTTGTTGGGATTTTGATTGAATTATTTAAAAATTTAATGCATTTAATGAGAACGTCAACATCAGGTGTTGGAGAGTTAGCAAATTTTTTAGTTGGTATTTCATTAGTAGTACCTGCAAGTATTATCTATTTTAAAGATAAGACAAAAAAGAATGCAATTATTGGATTGATTATTGGAACTATTATTATGGGTATAGTAGGTGGGATATTAAATTATTTTATTTTATTACCATTTTATGCTAATGTAATGAAATTTCCAATGGAGGCTATTATTAATATGGGTACAATAGTAAATAAACATATAATAGATGTGAAAACATTAATACTATATGCAGTAATCCCTTTTAATATATTTAAAGGTTTTTTAATCTCAGTATTTACAATGCTAGTTTATAAAAGGATTTCTAGATTATTATAATAGATTAATTATTATAAAAATTTGAAGGGATAATATTGCTAAAAAATAATAATATATATTAAAGATATGATTAAAGGAAAAATCTTGATTATATCTTTTTTTTATTTTGAGGAATTTATTTTTTGTTTAATTTAAAATTTTCTGTTTTGTCTTTTAATGTTTTCTGGTTAAATATATTCATGTGCATTTAATTGATTATTAACCGTTGTAATTTCAACTAGTCTATGCATACGTTATATTAGAAAATTAAGCATAAAAAAGTTCTTGTTTATGGTTCTTATTCTTTAATTTTGTTTTAATTATCAATTAGGGGTGTGAACAGTAACAAAAACTTTAATATTTATTGTTAATAGAGTTGACTTCATTATATTCCTGTGTTATTATGTGTGAGTAAGAGTTAGTTTAAATTTTGGAGGTAAGAAAATGAAAAAAGGTACAGTAAAATGGTTTAATGCAGAAAAAGGTTTCGGTTTTATTACAGTTGAAGGCGAAGAAGATGTATTCGTACATTTCTCAGCTATTAATTCTGATGGATTCAAAACTTTAGAAGAAGGCGAAGAAGTTGAGTTTGAAGTTGTTGAAGGCGCTAAAGGTCCTCAAGCTGAGAACGTAACTAAAGCTAACTAAATTAAATAACTAGGCTATAATTAAATTTATAATTTTATTATATATTTTAAGTAACACGGAGATAATTTAAGTTGCAAAACTAAAATCTCGAGCTGAAGCAGTAGTTGGTTATAATAATTTGATTAAAACGAGCATTATTTAATATAGTGCTCTTTTTATTGTATAAAATACTGTTTATTATAAATATAAGTAGTATTATGCGGGGGAGTTAAGTATGGTTTATAGGGAAGTTATTATTATTGGAGCCGGATCTGCTGGTCTAATGCTTGCAAATATGATAGATAAGGAATACATAATTTTAGAGAAAAATTTAGAAGCGGGTAAAAAATTGCTTATTTCTGGTAGTGGTCAATGTAATTTTACTAATATATGTAGTTTGACAGAATTTAGTGAAAAATTTGGAGGTAAAAAGAGATTTGTTCAATTTGGATT
>JAYEHA010000076.1:0-4971 GCA_034659335.1 Bacillota bacterium | reverse complement strand
TTTATTTAAAAGTTTATTTAATAATTCTTTTAAAGAAAAGGAAATTAATTTTTATGAGTCAGAAATAGATTTTAGGGGTGGATTTATACTATACAATAAAAATAAATCAGTGAAATTAGATGTTAGTTTAGAGTCAATAATTTCTCGAAATAAGACATTTATTGGTAATGAAGTAAATAAAGTTTTAGATAAAGATGGTGAAAGCAATGAGTAATTATTCAAAAGTAATTATGGTAAATGGACCGGTTGTTAAGGCTGACAATATGCTTGAAGCTAAAATGAGAGAAATGGTTATGGTAGGTAATAATAAATTGATTGGAGAAATAATTTCTATTGATAACGGTATAGGAACCATTCAAGTTTATGAAGAAACTGAAGGATTAAGAATAGGTGAAGATGTAATTAGAACTTATAAACCTTTGTCATTAAAATTAGGACCTGGCTTACTTGGAAATATTTTTGATGGTATAGAAAGACCTTTAAAAAAAATAAATGAAATATCAAAAGGGTTTATTAAAGAAGGCATTGGTTTATTATCAATTGATGAAGAAGAAAAATGGGAAGTTAAAATAAATGTTAAAGTTGGTGATTATTTAAAACAAGGGGAATTTTATGCGTTTATTGATGAGACCAGTTTAATAGAGCACAGATTAATGGTTCCCGCTAATATTAACGGTGAAGTAATTGAAGTTAAGGATAGTGGCGTTTACAATATTGAAGAAGTTATTGTAAAATTAAAGCTAAAGGATGATTCTATTTATAATCTTAAAATGTATCAAGAATGGCCCGTTAGAGTTCCAAGACCAATTGCTAATAAAATGAAATTATCTAAACCATTAATAACAGGACAAAGAGTACTTGATGTGTTTTTTCCGCTTGCAAAAGGTGGAACTGCTGCGATACCAGGTGGGTTTGGTACAGGTAAAACAATGACTCAACATCAATTAGCTAAGTGGTCAGATGCAGATATTATTGTATATATTGGTTGTGGAGAGCGTGGCAATGAAATGACAGATGTACTTAATGAATTTCCGGAATTAATAGATCCAAAATCAAAAAAACCGCTTATGGAAAGAACAATACTGATTGCTAACACTTCTAATATGCCTGTAGCAGCTAGAGAGGCGTCAATTTATACTGGAATAACTTTAGCAGAGTATTATAGAGATATGGGATATCATATCGCAATTATGGCTGATTCTACATCAAGATGGGCTGAAGCTTTAAGAGAGATATCAGGTAGATTAGAAGAAATGCCTGCTGAGGGTGGATATCCTGCTTATTTACCATCGAGATTAGCTGAGTTTTATGAAAGAGCTGGATATTGTAAAACATTGTCTAATAATGAAGGGTCAATTACGATTATTGGTGCAGTATCGCCAGCAGGTGGAGATTTTTCTGAACCTGTAACTGAAAATACTAAGCGTTTTGTTAATTCATTTTTAGCACTTGATAAGAAATTAGCATATGCTAGACATTATCCTGCGATTAATTGGTTAAATAGTTATAGTGGATATATAGATGATTTAAGTGATTGGTATTCAGAAAATATTAGTAGTGATTTGATTGTACTTCGTGGTAAAGTTATGAATATTTTGCATGAGGAAGATAAATTGTTGGATATTGTTCAATTAGTAGGTGAAGATGTACTTCCTGATGATCAAAGATTAATATTAGCGATAGCTAAAGTAATAAAGGTTGCATTTTTACAACAAAATGCTTTTCATAAAATAGATACTTTTGTACCATTACCAAAGCAGCATTTAATGCTTGAATTAATTTATCATTTATATTTAAAAGCAAAGCATGCTATTGATATGGGAATACCAATGTCAAAGGTTAAAAATGATGAATTGTTTAGTAAAGTAATTAAAATGAAATATAATATTCCTAATGAAGATATTGTTGGAATTGGTAGTTTAATGATAGAAATTAATGATTATTTTGCTAAACTTGAAGAAAAATATGAATAGAGGTGGTTTTTGTGAAATTTAAAAAAGAATATTTAAGAATTGATAAAGTTGATGGGCCTCTTATTTTCCTTTCTGGTATTAATGATGTGTTTTATGGAGAAATAGTTGAAATTGATGTAAGAGATGAAAAAAGAAAAGGTAAAGTTATTAAAATAGAGGGAGATACTGTAGTTATTCAAGTCTTTGAAGGTACTTCTGGTCTTTCAAATACGAATGCTTCAATCTATTTTAGTGGTAAGGCATTTGAATTAAATTTAAATGAAGATATTTTAGGAAGAACGTTTAATGGTGTTGGAGATCCAATTGATAATGTTGGAGAAATTTATTCTGATAAAAGTTACAATATTAATGGAAGACCAATTAATCCAGTTGCTAGAGAATATCCTAAGAATTTTATTCAAACTGGTATTTCGTCAATTGATGTGCTTGTCACTTTGATTAGAGGACAAAAGTTACCTATTTTTTCTGGCAATGGATTATCTCATAATAAATTAGCAGATCAAATTGTAAGGCAATCAAATATTTCTAAAGATTCTTCAGAAAAATTTGCTGTAGTATTTGCGGCAATTGGCGTTAAGTATGATGATGCAGCTTTTTTTAAAAAGAGTTTTGAAGATTCAGGTGCAAGTGAAAAAGTAGTAATGTTTGTAAATCTTGCTAATGATCCTATTGTAGAAAGAATTTCTACACCACGATGTGCGCTTACAGCAGCAGAATATCTTGCTTTTGAGAAAGAATATAATGTTTTAGTTGTAATGACTGATATTACTTCTTACTGTGAAGCTCTTAGAGAAATTTCATCGGCTAGAGAGGAAGTTCCAAGTAGAAAAGGATACCCTGGGTATCTTTATTCAGATTTAGCTTCATTATATGAAAGGGCTGGGATGCTATCGGATAGAAAAGGAAGTATTACCTTATTGCCGATATTAACTATGCCTAACAACGATATTTCACATCCTATTCCAGATTTAACTGGATATATTACTGAAGGGCAATTAGTATTATCTAAAGATTTAGAGCAAAGCGATATTTATCCTCCTTTAGACGTGCTTCCGTCTTTATCTAGATTAATGAAAGATGGTATTGGAGAAGGATATACTAGAAAAGATCATCCGGATGTTGCGAATCAATTATTTGCATCTTATTCAAAAGTTAAAGATATTAGAGATTTAGCGCAAATTATTGGTGAAAATGATTTGAGTGAAGTTGATAAATTATATATGAAGTTTGGTAGAACATTTGAAGGAAAGTTTATTAAGCAAGATAGATTTGAATCCAGAACGATAGATGAAAGTCTTGATTTAGGATGGAGAATCTTATCAATACTTCCTAAAACAGAATTAGATAGGTTAAGTAGTGAAGTTATTGAAGAAAATTATATTGAAAAGTAGGTGATTTTTTGCAAGGAGAAATTATACCAACTAAAGCAAATTTGATGAAGTGTGAAGAAATTTTAAAATTTTCAATAAAAGGGTTTGATTTATTAGATAAAAAAAGAAATATATTAATTCAAGAAATGATGACTTTAGTTAAACGAGCAGAAAAGATTCAAAGTTTAATTAATAATGAATTTTTAATAGCATATGATTCATTAAAAATGGCAAATATAATGATGGGAAGTAGTAGCGTTGAAGAATTTTCTTATGCTGTAAATAAAGAAGATAACTATGATATTTTATTAACTAGCGTAATGGGAGTAGAAATTCCTAAAGTGAAATTTAATAAAAAAGATCTTGAGGTAAGTTATAGTTTTTTTAGAACAAATTCAAGTTTTGATAATGCAGTATTGAAATTTAATGAATTAAAGTATATGATATATGAGTTAAGTGAAGTTGAAACTTCAGTTTATAAGCTAGCAATAGAAATAAAGAAAACAAGGAAAAGAGCAAACGCTTTAGAGAAAATTCGAATTCCTAGATATATTGAGTTGGTTAAAAATATTAAGGAGACTCTTGAAGAAAAGGAACGAGAAGATTTTTTTAGATTAAAAATCTTAAAAGATCGAAAATCTTTAAAGTGAAGCTAAAAGGGGGAGAAGTGAAGTATGGAAAAATTAATAATTACAGCAGCTTTAACTGGTGCCGAGGTAACTAGGGAATATCAACCGAATTTACCAATTACACCTGAGGAAATTGGTATTGCAAGTAAGGAATGCTTTGATGCAGGAGCTAGTATTGTTCATGTCCATGCTAGAGATGAAGAAGGAAATCCTACACAAAGTTATGAAGTGTATAAAGAGATTAAAGAAGCAATTGAAAAACAATCAAATATTATTTTTCAACCTTCAACTGGTGGTGCTGTTTGGCATACTGCTGAAGAAAGATTGCAGCCTGTTGATTTAAAACCAGAAATGGCAACATTAAGTACTGGAACAACAAATTTTGGTAATGATGTATTTATGAATACTGAAGAAAATATTGAGAAATTTGCAATTAAAATGAAAGAATTAAATGTAAAACCAGAAATTGAAGTTTTTGAACGTGGTATGATTAATAATGCTTTAAGATTAGTTAAAAAAGGTTTGATAGATGGACCGCTTCATTTTGATTTTGTATTAGGAGTGCCTGGAGCTTGTCCAGGAACACCTGAAGATTTAATGCATATGTTAAAATTTATTCCAAATAATGCTACATGGACAGTGGCTGGAATTGGTAGGCATGAGTTACCTTTAGCTACAATGGCAATAATATTAGGTGGACATGTAAGAGTTGGGTTTGAAGATAATGTATATTATAATCGTGGTGAATTAGCAGTTTCTAATGCTCAATTAGTTGAAAGAATTGTTAGGATTGCTAAGGAGTTAGGAAGAGAAGTTGCAACTCCAAATGAGGCAAGAAAAATATTAAATTTAGTATAATAAATACAAAAGCCTAGATGGATATCTAGGCTTTTACTTCTTAAAAATTAGATTGTAGTTATTTTGTTGTTTAATTGGGTATTAATTAAATATAAAAAAGAGGGGGAGGTATGCCAGAAGGAATAATGGATAAATTGATAG
>JAYEHA010000075.1:0-4982 GCA_034659335.1 Bacillota bacterium | reverse complement strand
AAAGTAGATTATGTAAAAGAAAGTGTTAAAGATGTGGATAAATTATCTGTTTATTATATTATTGGATATGGAGAATATGGTGATTTTACTGCTACAGGTGAAACTTTTATAAGTGAGATGCTTGAAATTGCTGGTGGAGAAAATATAGCTAAAGATGCTACTGGATGGAAATATTCATTAGAAAAGTTAGTTGAAAAAGATCCAGAGATAGTAATATGTGAGAGTGATGAAAGTACATTTAATGGTGTTAAAGAGGCAAATGGATATAAGGATTTAACAGCAGTAAAAAACGGGAAATTATTTAGTGTAGATAAAAATTTAGTTTCAAGAATGGGTCCAAGATTAGCAGAGGGACTTCTTGAAATTTCAAAATTAATTCATCCAGAAATATTTAAATAATGAAAGTTGGTATTATAGATGAAAAATAAAAATAAAAATAAAATTATAATTATATATTTTCTTATCTTATTAGTTGTAATAATTTTTGCATCTACTATAGGTGTAGCGGATATAAAATTTATTGACTCATTAAAAATAATTTCATCTAAAATACCTTTTGTAAAGAATTTAGTTGATGTTAGTAAGATTAAAGAAACATCAAAAATTATTTTATTAAATATTAGATTGCCAAGAATAATACTCTCTGTAATAATTGGTATTGCGTTATCAACATCAGGTATTGTTTTTCAGGCGATATTTAAAAATCCTATGGCAGATCCATATATTTTAGGTATTTCGTCTGGTGCTGCTTTTGGGGCAACTATCGTTATTATTTTAGGAATAAGTTTTTCTTTTATTGGGTTATCTGCTATTTCATTAGGCGCGTTTATTGGTGCAATAGCAACGACCACAATAGTTTATAATATTGCAAGAATAAATAGTAAGGCACCTACAGTAACGTTATTACTTTCAGGAATAGCTATAAGTTTTTTTCTGTCTGCATTAATAAATCTTATTATGACATTTAATCATGATCAAGTAGAAAAAATTGTATTTTGGACTATGGGTAGTGTTTCAGCTGCAAGTTGGAATAGCGTTATGGTGAGTGTTGTGCCGGTAGTAGTTGGTGTAATAATTTTTCTGGTTTTTTCAAAAGATTTAAATGTAATATTAATGGGAGAGGAAACTGCTCAAAATTTAGGTGTTAATGTTGAATTATTAAAGAAAATTTTATTAGTAGTAGCTTCTATAGTTTCAGCATCAGTAGTTGCAGTTAGTGGAATAATTGGTTTTGTTGGGTTAATCGTTCCACATGCAGTAAGAATAGTAGTTGGACCAGATCACAGAAAATTATTTCCATTTACAATAATTACGGGCGCTTTATTTATGATAATTGCGGATACTATTTCAAGGGTGGCTCTAGAACCTACAGAATTACCGATTGGTGTTATTACATCGTTAATAGGTGCACCGTATTTTATATTTCTATTAGTTAGAAATAAAAAAGTAATAAGTTAGGAGTAGTTATGGGGAAAATTATAGTTAATAATTTAAGTCATTTTTACGGTAGTATGAAAGTTTTAAATGATATTAGTATTGATATTGAAAACAATCATTTTATTACTGTGGTTGGACCAAATGGTTCAGGTAAAACTACTTTTATTAAAAAAATATTAAGGAATATTGATTTGTCTAAAAAGACTATATTTTTAGATGATAAAGATATTCGTATGTATAAATCAAAAGAGTTTGCAAAAAAAATTGCGGCTGTTGCACAAAATTCTAATATTCGTTATGATTTTTCTGTAGAAGATATTGTGTTAATGGGTAGAACTCCTTATGTAGCGAGATTTAAAGGTGAAACAAAAAAAGATTTTAGTATTGTAGAAAAAGTATTAAAAGAAACGGATCTTTATGAATTAAAAGATAGAAGTTTTCTAGAATTAAGTGGTGGAGAGAAACAAAGGGTAATTATTGCAAGAGCACTTGCACAAGAACCAGAAGTTTTAATATTAGATGAACCTATTAATCATTTAGATATTAAGCATAAAGTTAAAATAATGAAATTGATTAAAGAATTAAGTATTAATAAGAAAATAGTAGTTATTATTATTTTGCATGATTTAAATTTTTCTTTGAAATATAGTGATTATTGTATTTTATTAAAAAAAGGCGAAATATATAAAGATGGCCATCCAAACAAGGTATTAACTAAACAAAATATTAGTGAAGTTTATGATGTTGATGTTGAGATTATTGGTTATAATGGTGATGAAAAACTTATTGTATTACCAATTAAATAACTTATTTAATATATTTTTTTAAAGCATTAATAACACCATTATATTCATTAGAAGTTGTTATATAATCTGCATTTTTTTTGGCAAGTATAGTTGCGTTTTCCATTGCAATTCCAATACTTGCTTTTTTTAGCATAGAAGCATCGTTATTATTATCTCCTATTGCTAGTGTTTGACTAATAGGTATTTCTAAATAATTTGCGACAAATTCTAATGCAGTACCTTTATTTATATTACTTGTCATAATGTCAATACCATTTTCAAAAGAAGAAACGATTTCAATGTTTTTAAGCGTTTTGAGTTTGTTTAATAATTTTTTGTTTTTTTCTTTATTTTCTTCAATTGCAAGGACTTTAAAAATCGGTTGATCTAAATTATTTAAAGTATTTATTGGATTATCAATAATCACTATATTTATTTTATCTTTTTTTGAAAGATATTTATTTTGATTAATCCAATTATCTAAAAGATATTTAATTTCTGTAGAATAAATTGTATTAGCTGTATAAAATTGAAAAAAAGTATTATTTTTAAGAAGAATATTAAAAATTTTATTTAAATTAGCGTTATTAATGCTGTGACCAAAAATTGTTTTTTTATCAATTGGATCATAAATAAAAGCACCATTACACGATATTAATGGTGTTTTTAGATTTAGTTCATTATGATATTTTTTTGCAGCAGTATAAGTTCTACCGGTAGCAATAACTACTTTAATATTATTATTTGTTAAGTTTATTATGAAATTTTTTGTTTCCTTATTTATATGATGATTATTATTTAAAAGTGTACCATCTAAATCAAGTACGATAAGTTGTGTATTCATATTTTACTCTTATATGGGATTGCATTTGGATTATTTTTTTTAAAATTCTTTTTAAATTTATACATTTTATCATCAGCTAATCGTAATAAAACATCAAATATCATAGATTCATCAGGTGCTACTGCAATTCCATAGCTAAATGATATATTAAAAGAAGTTATTGAATTTTCATTTGTAAAAGTAAATTCAGTGTCAAGAAATTTGTTTAAAATTTCTTTCATTTTATTATTGCTTTCTTGAAAGCTAGATTCATGAAAAACAATTACGAATTCATCTCCACCAAGTCTTGCAAATAAATCAGTTTCGCGTATCTGAGTTTTTACTGTATCAGTAAAATATCTTAAAGCCTTATCTCCTATTGAATGGCCAAAATTATCGTTAATTGCCTTTAAATAATTTATATCAATTAGAACAAATGAATATTTAGTATTATATCGTATACTATTTTTTGAGTATAATTCAAAAGTTTCTTCAAAATAACTTCTAGTATATATATTTGTTAATTTATCATATTTAGAAAGTCGGATTGTTTTTTTAATTAAATTATTATCGTTAATGCTATTTACTGTAGTTTTAATATAATAATCTAGAATTTTTATTTCTTGTTGAGTAAAAGAGCTTGTTGAATCAATATTAATAAACCCATAAATTTCATCATTAAGTTTTATTGGTAAAGAAATAGTTTCTTTAATAGTATTAGGGGTATTTTCATATATTAATTTGGCATCTTCAGGTGATAAAAATTTTTTATTATGTTCATAAATATTTTTAATAATAACAGGGCTATTAAATTCATTATCAGATTGTCTATAGATAAATGATTCATTTAAATGAATTTTGACAGATTTATAAAAATCAAAATCATATCCTTTAACGGCTTTAAAACTAAACATATAATCATCAGGGTTATATATTAAAAGTGAACCGTAGTTACATTTATCAATTAAGTCTATTGCATTATCAAGTATTACTTGATAAATGTTGTTTTCTTCATTTTTAATAAAAGAATTATTTAGTTTTAAAGTTATATTTAAAATTTTATTTTTTATCCTTAAACTATCATAGAAAGATTCTCTTTTTTTTAAAATTACTAAATGATATATACAAAGTATTATTGTATTTAGTAAAGTAATGGCTAAAGCATAATAGATAGATGTATTTGGTTCAATTATTTGATTAAGTAAAAAAATAGATGAAAAAATTATGAGTAATGAAAGAAGCATCATTTTAAAAGTATTATACATAGAACCTCCCTTTATAAATAAGTTTTATTATTATATTATATCAGAGGATAACTATAATTAATAATAAAACTTATTTATTATTTCTTTTTATTGTAGAATATTGTATAATTATATATATATGAAAGGAGTTGGTGATATGTGTAATGGCATGCCAATACTATGGACAATTTTAATAATTCTGTTTGTTGTTATTGAAGGATTTACTTTAGCACTTACGGTAATATGGTTTGCAATTGGTTCAATATTTGCTTTAATAGCATCTTTATTTGAGTTTTCAATTCTTATTCAAGTGTTAGTATTTGTAATTTCATCAGGTTTATTATTATTTTTTACAAAGTCATTTGTAAAAAAACACTTGAAAGTTGGAGAAAATACAACTAATGTTGATAGTTTAATTGGTAAAAAAGGTGATGTTAAGAAAATAATTACTAAACATGATATGGGTTTAGTTAATATATCTGGGCAGATGTGGAGTGCGATTTCTATTGATGATGAAGAAATAAATTTAGGCGAAGAAGTTATTGTTATATCAGTTGAAGGTGTGAAATTAATTGTTAAAAGGAGTGTAACTGCCGCAAAGATAAAAAGGTAGGCCTTGAGCTCGGAGTCGCGCCAAATATCTTTAATCTGTCCGGTAATAAAACGGTAGTGCAGGCAGAAGTTTATTCCGGC
>JAYEHA010000074.1:0-5048 GCA_034659335.1 Bacillota bacterium | reverse complement strand
AAAAATATTAATTTGAATGCAAATAAACTAACTCCAATTGCTAACTTTCCAAATATCAACATTATAAAAATTCCTAATAAAATTTCCATAATTGCTCCTTTCAATCTATAAATTTATTATACTTTCAAATAATTAATGTATCCTGAGACAAAGATTAAAATTTGATTAAAAAACTACTTTATTATTTTCTTCAAAAAGAAAAAAAGTAGCAATTTCTTAAAATATAAGAAATTTACTACTTTTATTTTTCTATTAATATATTTAACTCTAATTTTATTTTTTAAAAAAAGCATTAAATATTTTTATTGAATCTATAAAATCATTTTTACCCATAAGTTCTCTTGCAGAGTGCATAGATAGCATTGGTACACCTACATCAATTGCTCTAATTGGTAAATACTTACCAGCAATCGGTCCTAAGGTTTTTCCTCCACGTTCATCAGAACGATTTATAAATGTCTGAAAACTAACTTCTGCTTGATTGCAGATTCGTTTGAAAATTGATGAACTTATACTATCAGTAGCATAACTTTGTTTTGCACTTACTTTAATAGCAATCCCACTATTTACTACAGGAAAATTTGTTATATCATTTTTTTCAACTACATTTGGATGAACAGCATGAGCTCCATCTGCAGAAATCATAAAAGAATTATTTAAAACTTTATACATTTTTTCATTTTTAATATTTAAAGCAAACATAATACGCTCTAATATTTGATGAAAAAGAGTACTGTCTGCTCCTTGTTTAGTAGTACTTCCAATTTCTTCATTATCAAAACACGCAATCATATTTATACTTTCACTATTTTCACTGTTAATTAAAGCTTTAACACTGCTAAAAACCATAGACAAATTATCAATACGTGGAGAAGAAATAAATTCTTTATCAAGTCCAACCGTATTTGCTTTTTCAGTTACATATAAATATAAATCAAAATCTAAAATTTCATCAATTTCACATTTGATTTCTTTAGCTAATAATTTAATTAAATAATCTTTAGTTTCAAAATCTTTTTCTATAGTTTGCATAATAGGCAATAAATCTTTTTGCGGATTTATTTCAACACCTGTATTAACTGTACGATTAAAATGTATTGCTAAACTAGGAATTATAAGTAACGGTTCTTTCAAATCAATTTCAACAACTTTAGGATTATATATATCATCAGATTTTAATACAACTTGACCTGCTAGTGATATAGGTCTATCATACCAACTATTATATATTGGTCCGCCATATACTTCTGTATTTAATTTTAAGTACCCAGATGTATTTAATTCTGGATTTGGCTTTACCTTAAATGTTGGCGAATCAGTATGCGAAGTTATAATTTTTACTCCTGATTCAATTGAAAATTCACTACCAACTGTAAATGCCATTAAAGTAGTACTATATGGACGTACATAATATTTTCCACCTTTAGTTATATTCCAAACATCTTTAAAAGAAAGTTCCTTAAACCCATTACTTTTTAATGTATTTATACTAGAAGTTACTGCTTGTATTGGTGAAGTAGCCATTTCTATATAATCAATAAATTCTTTAACATTATTTTTTTTCATATATTCCTCCTATTTTAACTAAAATTCAATAAGTGTTTTTACAACTTCTGTAAGATCATTAGAAGTTTTAGTTTGTTCAATAGTAACAATACCCAAACTCTCAACTTCTTTAGAAATCTTATTATTTTCAATAGCCATTGACTCTAAAAGTTTTGATATATCTAGCGAAAAATCTGAAGTTGTATCAGAAAGCTTTTGTACTTCCATTGCTACAACAGCAAATCCTCTACCATATTCTCCAGCTCTAGCAGCTTCTATATTTGCATTAAGCCCGAGTATTCTCATTTGTTGAGTAATCTTACTTATAGCTTTAATTGTACTATCTGTTTGATCTATATACTTTGTATATTCATTAGATGAATTAATAAGTTCTTCGCTAATATTAGTTAAACTTTTAGAAAATTTTACTAAATTATTCATTTGTTTTTCAAGACTTTTAGCCGTACTGTGAATAACATTCAATTGTTCACCAAGTTTTTCAGTACTGCTAATCTGTTCATCTATAATACCCATAATAATTGCAGCAAGCTCAGAATCAATAATTTTCTTAGACTCACTATATAATTCATATATTTTATCTACAACAAAAGAATTTCCTGTAGCTTCTATGATTAATTCTACTTCAGGATTTATTTTTTCAATATCTTTTGAACAATTTATATTATTTTCCTTTGCTAATTTTATTCCTGGAGATTCAAAGTTTTGATCTATAATTTGAATTACTTTTGATGAATCATTGTTCATAAAAAAATTTAATAATTTAGTACCACCATTGCCAGCACCTATAATTGCAATATTCATATTATTCTCCTTTAACTCATATACTTTTTTAACATTTATAACAAAACAATCCGACTATTTTGATTTTACCATTTATATTGCAATTTAACAATTATATATTTTCTAACTTTTCCATTTATAATCGAAATATATCCTAATTCAAATCACCTGGCTTTTACTGAGTAATACAATAAAAAAAGACCTTTTGGTCTTTTCTTATTGTATTATATCTTTAACTTGTCCATTTGTTAATTTAATTAAATCAATCGGCAACAGTTTTATTTGAGTTCCTAAATGACCTGCACTTAAAATCACTTCTTTTTTATTTTCTATGCTTTTATCAAAAAAAGTAATAAAACTACTTTTCATTGCTAGTGGAGAACATCCGCCTTTAATACAACCCGTTTTAGATTTTAATTTCTCAACAGATAATAATTGAATGCTTTTTTCATTAGTCAATTTGGAAACTTTTTTTAATCGTTAAATAAGTTATTATTTTTAAACATAATTTTGCTCCTGAAAATATATAATTATTTATTATTTATTATTTAGAATAATCAAAAAATCCTTTTTTAGTTTTTCTTCCTAATAAATTTCCCCTAACCATTTTTCTGAGTAGTGGATGTGCTCTATATTTAGAATCTCCAGTTTCTTCATATAAAACTTCCATAATCGCTAAATTTACATCATTACCAATTAAATCAGCTAACGCTAAAGGTCCAATTGGATGATTTGCTCCAAGTTTCATAGCATTATCAATATCCTCAGCGCTTGCAACACCTTCAGCTAAAATACCAACAGCTTCATTTATCATTGGTATTAAAATTCTATTAACTACAAAACCAGGTGCTTCTTCTACTATTACTGGTGTTTTACCTAATTTATTCGATAATTCCATCACTTTTTCTTTTGTTTCTTCTGATGTAGCTATTCCTTTTATTACTTCTACCAATTTCATTACTGGCACTGGATTAAAAAAATGCATTCCTACTACTTTATCAGGTCTATTAGTCGCTGCTGCTATTTCTGTTATTGATAAAGAAGACGTATTTGTTGCTAATATTGCATCCTCTTTACATATATTATCTAACTCTTGAAATATTATTTTTTTTATTTTCATATTTTCTACAGCAGCTTCTACTACTAAATCAACATCACTTAATAGATTAATATCTGTTCCAGCTGAAATATTTGATAAAATTTCTTCTTTCTTTTCTTCTGTAATTCTACCTTTTGTAAAACTTCTATTAAGATTATTTTTAATAGTTTCTAAACCTTTTTCAATATATTCATCTTTTAAATCTCTCATTATTACTTCAAATCCAGATTGAGCAAATGCTTGAACAATTCCAGATCCCATTGTGCCTGCGCCTAATACTCCTACTTTCATAATTTTTCTCCTATCTATTTTCAAACTTTGCTTTTCTTCTTTCTAAAAATGCCGCCATACCTTCTTTTTGATCATTTGTCGCAAAAGATAAACCAAACAATGATGTTTCTATTTCATTCCCTGCTTCAAAATCTACCTCATAACCTCTATTTATTGCAATTTTAGAATATTTTACCGCTATTTGTCCATTAGAAACTATTTTTGTAGCCATTTTCATTGCTTCTTCCATCAATGAATCGCTCTCTACTACTTTATTAACTAATCCTATATCATATGCTTCTTCTGCTTTTATTATATTTCCAGTAAATATCAACTCTTTTGCCTTAGCCATTCCAACAATTCTTGATAATCTTTGTGTACCTGCAAACCCAGGTATGATTCCTAAACTGACTTCTGGTTGTCCAAATTTCGCATTAGAAGACGCTATTCTAATATCGCAACACATTGACAATTCACAACCTCCACCTAGTGCAAAACCGTTAATTGCAGCTATTACAGGTTTTTTCATCAATTCAATTTTTCTAAACACTTTTGAACCTAAACTACCAAATTGTCTACCTTGTTCAGCATTCATATCTTTCATCTCTGAAATATCTGCGCCAGCAACAAAAGCTTTTCCTATTCCAGTTATTATTGCTACATATATATCTTCATCGTTTTCTATATATTCAATTGCGCTATTTAATTCATTTAATACTTCACTATCTAATGCATTTAATACTTTAGGCTTATTAAAACTTAAAATTGCTATATAATCCTTTTTTTCAATTAATAAACATTTGAATTCCATTTTTATAATCCTTTCAAAATATCTAAATACTACTATTTATTTCTCTGACTAGCTTTTGGCACTACACAAGTTCCAGTTGCACGACAAACCACTATCGGTTCTTCTAATACATCACATGCAGAATCAGAAATATCTGTTCTAGGAACGATTATCTTTCTAGCTTCAAATTTCATTTTTCTAGATGAATTACCAACTTTTGTAATTTCACCAACAGCTTCAATAAAATCACCAGCATATACAGGTACTAAAAACTCAACATTATCATAAGCTGCAAATAATCCTTCATCTCCATCTTGTCTTATAAGCAGTTCAGTAGCTACATCACCAAATAAATTTAACATTTTAGCTCCATCTACTAAATTCCCACCATAATGAGCATCATGCATACTCATTCTTACCTTAATCATTACTTCACCATTATTACTCATATTACTTCCCCCTTTGACTAGTACACATTGTACTATAAACACTTCCTCACAAATTTATTATATCAGTTAAACTACAATATTTAAAGATAAATTC
>JAYEHA010000073.1:0-21979 GCA_034659335.1 Bacillota bacterium | reverse complement strand
TAAAGTTTTAAAACTTATTTTTCTTTGTATGATTGTTCTTTTACTTAACACTAAAAATATGCACATCTTTTTTTTAACTGAAGCTCCAGTATTGTTAGCTGCATCCAATTATTATACTCATCTTTTATTCTTTTATACTCTTTATCAAAATCCATTTCAATTACTAATTTTTTTGATAATACTTTATAACTTTCTAATAAAATATCATATTTTTCTTTTCCACTAAATTTAATAGAAATATATTTGTTACCAACATTATCCAAGGTACATCGACAGTTATGTTTCCTATTAGTTTCTTTAGGCCCACTTTGATTTCTTTTGAATAACTTGTTATTTCATATTCATTTTTATTTTTTTGGTAAATATTATCATATTTTTCCATTAATAAATTCAAATTTAAGCTTATCACACGTCCTTCCATTCTTAAATTACCTTTATTACCTTTATTACCAGATATTGTTAAAAAAGTTTCTGTACGCTTAAAATCTATTTCTTCTTCAAATTACATTTCAAAGAGTAATCCTAGTTTTATATCTCCACCTCTAATATCTCTAATAAATAATTTATTTTTAGTAAGAAGATATTACAAAATAAGAACCAAACCTACCAAATGGAATTACTTTTAAAATTAATCATAAGATTTTACCTCTAAACTAAACTTATAGAAAAAATTTTTAAATTTAAGTTTATATTTTTCTAATTGTCCTGGTCCACAACTATTACTTCCAAGACCATTTTGAGCATAATCAATATTTAAATTAATAGATTCATCTTTCATAAGTTCATTTAAGTGTTCTGCTTCTTCAAATTGTTCTTGTGAATACTCGTGAACACTAAAATCAATTGTACTATTAGTTTCTATTATTAACTTAATATCCGATGTTTTTAACTCAACCCACTTAACATCTGATCTGTTACCATTTTCTTGAGGATATGGATACATAGTTGTCATTTCGCTTATAGTTTTATTATATACATCTATTATACCACTTTCTTTGCTATCCGGATATGTTTCATATGGGCCTCTCCCTAACCATGTAACTTCCTTAAATTCATTTGAAAGATCAAATCTAACACCTATTCTGGGTATCATTGATTTCATAGATAAATTCGAATCAAGTGTTATACCGCTAATAGTAAAATTTATTTTACCATTATTATTTACTAAATATTTATATTTGCACTTATACAACCACTCATTATTTGCAGCCCCAACTATTACATCAGATACAACTTCAACATATTTTTTATTATCATTTTTAATATAAGTAAATGTAACTGGATACTCCTTCATTAAATGTAAACGATGCTTCTCTTTCATATTATCTAATACATACATATCATTGTCAATTGGCGCTCTCCAAAAATTTAAATTAGGGCCATCTTCTACTATCACTTTTCCATCATAACTATAATTTAATAAATTTCCAGTAACTTTATCAAAATTAATTTCAAACTTATTATTACTTATAGCTAATTTATCAAATGATTCTATTATATTTAGTTCTCTATTATCTTCGCTTATATCTTCAGCTTTTTTACTTGATTCAATAATAAATTGTTCCTTAGTTATTTCATGTTTATTTTTTGACCATATTTCTTTACTTTCTAGTTCTGCATAAATATTAATATAACAGTCTTCAATAAAATCATTAAGATTCATATTTTCAAGTTTTAAATTGATTATTTTTTCCTGATTTGGCAACAAATTTTCAACCTTAAAATTCATTTCATTTATTAATTTTTCACTTAATTTAATCACACAATGAAATTGTATATTATCAAGTGATATAGTATTATAAAAATTTTTAACTTTAAAAACACCTTTTTTTAAATCAATTCCTTCAATTTTAATTGGTTCATATATTTTCTTTACTTGATATAAAGAAGGTGATATTTCTCTATTAGGAAACAGTAAACCATCTAAGTTAAAATTTGCATTATGTGGTTTATCATTATAATCTCCGCCATATTTATAATATTCTTTTCCATTTTCATCTATTGCTTTTATTCCATGATCTATCCATTCCCATATAAAACCACCATGCAATCTATCATATGAATTAAATATTTCCATATATTCTTTTAGTCCTCCTGGACCATTACCCATTGCATGAGCATATTCACATAAAATATGTGGTTTTGATAAAATATCATTTTCACCTATTTCTATCAGCTGTTGATGATTACTATACATAGTACTATATACATCCGTTACTTGGCAATTAACATCCCCTTCATAATGAATAAGTCTGGTACCATCTATTTTCTTAATAACCTCTGACATTTTTATAAAATTTTTGCCAAACTCTGATTCATTTCCAAGAGACCACATAATAATAGAAGGTCTATTTATTTGAGGATTAACTAATCTTTTCCCTCTACTAATATAAGAATTTTCCCATTTACAGTCATCAGTTATTCTTTTATAATTAGAAGTTAATTCAAAACCATGGCATTCTAAATCAGCTTCTGAAATAACATATAATCCATATTTATCACATAGTTCATAAAAAACTGGATGATTAGGATAGTGCGCAGTTCTAACTGCATTAATATTGTGCCTTTTCATAAGCAAAATATCTTTTTCCATATCTTCGATTGAAACCGTTCTTCCTGAATCAGAATTGTGATCATGGCGGTTTACTCCTCTAAACATAATATTATTTCCATTAACATATATTTTTCCATCGTTTATTTTAATTTCTCTAAAACCTACTTTTTCATATACTTTATCAACAAGTTTTTTATTATTATATAACTCTATCTCTAAATTATATAAATTAGGATCTTCTGCTGACCATTTCTTAGGATTTATAATTAATTCATTTATTTTCGAATTAATAGAAAATTCTTTTCTTAAAATTATTTTTCCATTATCTATAAGTGTAATTTTATAATTAAATTTACTTAAATCAAATTTGTCTTTATTAGCTAATTCAATATCAATATGTAAATTAGCATCTGCTATTTTCTCATCAAATTTAGTTTCTACTTTAAGTTTCCAAATGTTTATTTTTTCTTCAATGAGCAATTCCACATCTCTGTATATACCACTTAGCCACCACATATCTTGATCTTCAATATAAGTATCGTTATTCCACTTATATACAACAACAACTATAGTATTATCACCTTCCATTAAATCCTCACTAAGATCAAATTCGCTTATCATACGACTACCTTGACTATATCCAATATAATTATTATTTACATATATATCAAAAGCACTATCAACTCCATAAAATCTGATAATTTTAGATTTATCTAAATCACTTTTATTTAAAATAAATTTTTTTCTATATATTCCTGTTGGATTATTTAAAGGCACTAATGGTTCCAAAATTGGAAATTGATAGAATAGATCTGTATAATGCATATTCCCATATCCATTTAATTGCCAACACGATGGAACTTCTATTCTATCCCATAAATTATCAATAAATTTACTTTCTAAATATTCTTCTTTTATCCTTTTAGGTGAATCTAAGAAAAGAAAATTCCATTTTCCATTCAGGGGATGAATTTTATAACTTTCTTTTCTTAAAAATGACCTAGTTTCCAATCTATTTATTTCCGTTATTTTTTGATTATTCCAGTTATTGTAAATCATAATTGCCTCCGATTACTTTATTCCTTTTATCATTTTTTTATATATTCTATGCATTAAATCACTAATTATGTATATTTATATAATTTAAGGCAACGATATTTTTTTATTTAAATATCGTTACCAAAAATTAATTATTTTAAAATTTATTTACCAAACTTATTTACTAGTTCTTCTTGTAATTTATTCAGCGTTTCCTCTACACTTGCATCTTCAAGAAGAATTCTTGATTGACCATCTACAACTAGGTCATTAGCTTCACCAAAATTCTCAGTAAAATTCAATTGCGGAACTTTTTTCCCTAATTCAGCAAATAACTTCCAAATCTTTTGTCCCCCAAAATATTCTACTTCTTCATTAAATATTTCATTCTCGAAAGCAGGAATGTAAGAAGGATATAATCCATATTCTTTAAAACTATATACAATAGAATCTATATCCGTCATAGCAAATTTTACAAATTCAGAAGCTACTTTAGAATTTCCCCCACCTTTGGGCACCATTAGAGATGAACCACCATTAATTGATGTTGTACTCGAATTTTCAGATGCTTTTGGCAATGGCATTACAGCCCAATTTCCTGCTGTTTCTGTACATTCGCTTTGCAAAGTTCCTGCCCACCAAACAGCATTTGCTACAGTTGCTACTTTTCCTTCTTTAGATGCTGTTACAAGTCCATCCCAATTTACATTATCATAGGTTATCTCTGCATCATACATTTCTTTAACAATACTCATTGCTTTGATAGCATTTTTTGTATTTAACGTTGTATTCCCATCTTTATCAAAATAATATCCCCCTAACTGATTATATATAAATCTAAATAATGTATCATTTCTAGAAGCTGCAATCGGAATCATTTTAACTCCAATTTCATTCATTTTTACACCAGCATCAATAAAATCACTCCATGTATTAATATCATTTGCATTTATTCCTGCTTTTTTAAATAAATCAGTTCTATAAAAAATACCTGCTGGAGCTCCATCCCACGGATATGCCATTATACTATTATCAACCGACGCTTCACTAATTTTCACTGATAAAAACTTATCTTTATTTATTATAGACGTAAAGTCTACAAAACTATCTGGAAATTTTTTAGCAAATCCTGATATCCTTTCCCCTTCAATAGTAACAACATCTGGTAACCCAGAATTTGTAGCTAAACTAGTAGTTAATTTATCATACACCTGACTATTCCCTAAATCATCGATTATAATATTTACATTCGGATGTATTTTTTTAAAATTACTTGCTGCATATTCTAACGACTTAGCCGCCACATCCCAACTCCATATAGTAATTTCTCCACTTAACTCCTCTTCACTTTCAGATTGAACATTTTCATCTTGTATAGCAACATCCTTGCTACACGCTACTAATGAAAATAACATAACAACAATAACTAATAAACTAATTAACCTCTTAACACTTACTTTCATAAACCCTCCTCGTCTTTTTTAAAACACATTTAAATATAATATATTAAATAGTTATTAAACTATTAAATATCAATATTTCTAACCTTTTAATGCTCCACCCATAATTCCTGAAATAAATTGTTTCTGAAAAATTAAAAAGATCACCATAATAGGTAGAGTTGCAATTGTAGCACCTAACATAATCATTCCATAATCTTTCATCATTAACCCACTTAATGATGCTAATGCTATTGGCAAAGTATACATATCTTTTGTACTTAAAATTATTAATGGCCACATAAAGCTTCCCCATGAACCCATAAAATTATATATGCCAAGCGCTCCAATTGTAGGACGCATTGTGGGCAAAACAATATTAAAAAATAATCTTATTTCTCCACAGCCATCAATTCTTCCTGATTCCAATAATTCTGTAGGAAAATTAATCATATTTTGCCTCATTAGAAATACCCCAAAGGCATTTGCCAACATTGGTATTATTACTGCTTTATAGGAATTTTGCCATCCTATTTTAGTCATCATTCTAAATAATGGAATTAACAAAACTTGCTGCGGAATCATTAAAGTCATAACTACAATAATAAAAATCAATTTTTTAAATTTAAAATTATATTTAGCAAGAGCAAAACCTGCCATTGATGAAAATAATATTGAGAAAAAAGTATAAGTTATAGAAACAAACAATGAATTTAATAAAACCCTAAAAATATTAATTTTACTATTTAAATTCTCCATATTTTCTGATAAATTACTTCCAAAGAAAAGTTTAGGTGGAGTACTCAATATTTCTCCAGTCGATAATGTTGATGAAATAAACATTAGATAAAAAGGAAATAATGAAACAACTACAACAATTACTAAAAATAAATATATTGCGATTTTTTTCATTTTATTCGCCTCCTATCTTAAATTGTATATACGATATAATACCTATTATTGCAACTAAAATATAACTAATAGCAGCTGCATATCCAAATTTAATATATCTGAAACCTGTATTATATAAATAATGAGCAATCGTAATCGTGCTATTATTTGGTCCACCAGAAGTTAATACATAAGATTCATCAAACAATTGCAAAGTTCCTATAGTTGAAGTGATTATACAGAACAATATAATATTTTTCATCAAAGGAATTGTTATTCTCGTGAATTTTGCAAATTCAGAGGCTCCATCAATGTCTGAGGCTTCATAAAGCACTTCAGGTATGCCTTGTAATCCTGCAAGCATAATAATCATATTATATCCAGTCCAACGCCATGTTATTGCAATTATAATGGACAATCTAGCCGCGATAGGTTTATTTAGCCAATCAATTGATGATATATTTATAAGTGATAATAAATAATTTATAATACCATGCTCCGTATTTAGTAATAACATAAATACTAGTGAATAAGCAACTAAAGCGGTAATAGCCGGCATAAAAATTGAAATTCTAAAGAATGGTTTTCCATATATATATTTTTGATTAATCAAATTAGCTAAAATTAATGCTAATGTAACCATAATTGGTACTTGAATTACTAAATATATTAAATTATTTTTCAATGCTGTTAAAAAAACATTATCCTTAAATAACATTATGTAATTTTGAAAACCTACAAAGTCAAACTCCCCATATTTAAAAGTATAAAAACTCATTATAAGCGAATCTACTATTGGATATAACAGAAATAAAAGAAACACACTAATAATTGGTAATAAAAATATATATGGAGCATTTTTTTTTGTGATTTTTATTCTACCGAAAACTTTACTTATCATTTTTTCACCTTTCCTAATAAAAATTTCATCTAAATCTCCAACTTCCATCCTTGTAAATAGTTTACTAAAAGTTTTACCTGATGTCAACTAAAAGTTTTACTAAAGTTGCGTCAAGTTGCTAACTGATAATATTCTTGTATCACTATTTTAAACATGATAAAATTAATTAGTAAAATAAATGAAATGGGGTATTTATGCAAAATATAAAATATTACAATGACAATTCAATTAAATATGTAAATAGTACTTTTAATACAAATATGTCTCTTTTATACGATAAATTTGAAACTTATCTAAAACCAAAATGCCATATTTTAGATTTAGGTTGTGGCTCTGGTAGAGATAGTTTATATTTTCATAATAAAAATTATAAAGTAACATCCGTTGACGGTTCTAATGAAATGATTAAATATTGTGAAACTATTTTAAAAAATAAAATTATTCACTCTACTTTTAAAGATTTTAATGCATCATATAAATTTGATGGCATATGGGCTTGTGCATCTCTATTACATGTAAAAAAAGAAAATATAAAAAATATAATTTTTAAATATATCTCTTTTTTAAATATAGAGGGAATATTTTTTATTTCTTTTAAAGATAGAGATACAGATTTTTCCAAAGACGGAAGAGATTTTACTTGTTTTTCTAAATATAGTTTAGAAAATTTATTAAAACAATTCGATAATATTAAAATACTAGAATTCGTTGAAACAACTGATGTAAGAGATAATAGAGAAGACGAAAAATGGATTAGTGTTATTTTTAAAAAAATATTATAAAAATTTATATAAAATCCATAAAATGTGATACAATCATTTAGTAAAATAATTACAATTAGAAAGGAAAAAAATATGAGTTTAATTAATCAATGGCACGAACTAGCTAACAATAGCGAATCTAACGAGCAATACAATGAATTTTGGAAGAATTATATACCAAATGAGCAAAAAAATTATGAGTATATATTAAAAAACTCCAAAGAAAATATTAAGGGGTCAATTACAAATTTAGCTGAAAAATTTAATATGGATAATGTTACTTTTATCGGATTTTTAGATGGAATAAATTCAAGCCTTAAAACAAAATTAGAATTAGAAGATATCAATGAAGAAACTAAAATAAATTTAGATGTTGATTTCGAAAAACTACTTTTCAATATGCATGATGCAAAAGCTGACTGGTTATATAATTTAGATGAATGGAATCTAGTTTTATCTGAAGAAACACAAAATGAAATCAAGAAAGATTTTAATAATTCTAAAACTTTTAAAAATATTGAAAAAAAGGTTAAAAGAAACGATTTATGCCCTTGTGGTAGTGGTAAAAAATATAAAAATTGTTGTATGAATAAATAAAATGAATGAAAAAATTTAGAAATTCAAAATATAATAAAGAAGCAATATATTTGACATAACAACCTATTGGTTGTATAATATTCATACAGGAAGTTATAATCTTGTCAAATAATAGCAAATTAAAAATTTATGGATACAATAATGAACAATCAAATGAAATAGAAGACTTTATATATAATTTACCAAAAGAAGAAACTTATCGCATATTAACAGTTCTTAAAATAATCGCAAAAGAAGGTGCTAAAGTATTAGCACTTAATAGATTACCTTATGAAACAAAGAAAATACAAAATAATCTATTTGAAATTAAAATTAATTCCAATCGATTAATGTATTGTTACATTGATCATAACGGTGTTTGTATCTTATCTGCTTTTAAAAAAGATTCCCAAAAAACCAGAAAAAAAGAAATTGATAAAGCAGTTCAAAGATTAAATCAAATGTTAAATTATTTGGACAAATAAAGGGGGCTTATATATGAGTAAAGAAAATATAGTTAAGTTAATTGATAGCAATTCATTTATTGATAACTTAGAAAAAAGATTAATCCTTAAAAATGGTAAAAAAGAACATGAACATTTAAAATCAAAATATGAAAAAGAATTAGAACTTATTTCTGCTATTAGTATGACTAGAAAATCTAAAAATATCTCACAAAAAGAAATTGGTTCTAAATTAGGGGTAACTCAACAACGTATTTCTCAAATTGAAAGAAACAGTAAAAGTATGACGCTACCAATATTAATAGATTTTATAGAAGCATTGGACCTTGAAGTAGAAATTAAAGATAAGAATACTCACAAGAAAATTTGCCGCATTTAGATAAAATTCTATATAATCAATTATCAAATTAATCAAGAACCCTTTTAGGAATACCAACATATTCTTAAGGGTTTTTTTATATTAGAAAATTAGGAGCTGAAACTCCTACCACAAAAGTAGTGGTTCTTAAAAAATAAAAAAATCATATCCTAGATATGATTTTTTTACTATATTTCACTATATTTTTATGCTACACACTTTATTTCTTCCACTATTTTTAGCTTTATACAAACTCTCATCTGCTTTTTCTATTAATTTAATTCTATCACTATTTTCTTTCGGTGTAGTTGTTGCTACACCAATACTTATTGTTAATTTTCTCTTATCTTCTGAAACAAGATTTTCAATATTTAAAAGTTCAATATTTTTTCTAATTCTTTCTGCAATATTTACAATAGTTTTATGATCTTTATTGAAAAAAAGCGCAATGAATTCTTCACCACCATATCTAGCAACGATATCATTTTCACGAATTTTAAGTGCAGTTGCAACTTCTTTTAATACAAAATCACCTCTAACATGTCCATAAGTATCATTATAATTTTTAAAATTATCAATATCAAACATTAAAATTGATATATTTACCTGACTCATAAAAGCATTAAACCAATATTCTTCAAATAATTCATTGAAGTATTTCTTATTATAAAGACCTGTTAAATCATCTAATCTCAATTCATTTTTTAAACTTTTTTGTTCAATCTTCATTATTTTTTCTTTTTTCTTTTGTGATTTGAAATTTTTATAATAACTATTATAAAAGTTTGCTAAAACTTTAAATAATTCTCTATCTTGATTAGAAAAAGTCTCTTTACTATCAGAACTTATTTCATAAGATATTCCACCAGTAATTTTATTATTAAAAGATAACCCAATTATAATTGTTTCTTTAGCAGAAATTACACTTTCAGTATAAGATTTACTTTCATTAATTTCATATCTTTCATTAAATAACTCATCAGTTTTATCAGTAATATTTTTTACATATCTCACTGAATTAGTAGGAAAATCAAAATCTAATATAGAAATTTGAAGCTTGTTTAATTTTTCTTTATTATGTCCAATAGTTTCAATAAAATTTACTTTATCATTTTCAAATAAATATATTGAACCTAAATCAACTTTATCTAATAAATCTAATCCAATATGAAATATAATTTTTAAAAATTCATATTCATCAATAATATTAGAGTTTTCAATTTCAGATAATTTAATAGCAATATCTTTAAAATTTTGAAGTGATTTTGTTCTTTTAGCTATAGTACCTTCTAAGTTATTCATAACTTTTTCAAGTTTTAAACCATAGTCAATTTCTATCGTTCTATCACTAAAAATAAGCAAATAAGTTATTTCATTATTATTATATCTTGTATTTAGTGTTAGCTGATATACTTTATCACCAATTTTTTTTTGATAATTCGATACCACTTCTCTAGTTTCAATTTGATCAATTAAAAACTCCCAAAACTCATTTTCAATAAAATCTGTTATCTTCAAGTTTTTTAGTTTAATACCTATAATATCTAGTTCTTCTCTTAAATTCGTATTAATAAATAATAACCTACCTGTTTTATCTACTTCTAAAATCCCAAGCGGCAAACTATCTAATAAACTAAATAAATTTTTATCTCCTATGTCATTATTTTTCCTAATCATTATTTTTCTATGCATCAAAAAAATAACAAGAATAAATATTATTACGAATAAAATTTTAATGTACAACTCAACATATTCCATAAAACACCTCAATATAATTAAAAATATTAATTTATCTAACTTATTTTAAATATACAACCATTTGAATTTCAACATCTGCACCTAAAGGCAATTTTGCAACTTCAATTGCAGCTCTAGCTGGTTTATGGTCAGTAAAAAATTCTGCATATACTCCATTCATATCTGCAAAATCACTCATATTTTGTAAAAATACTGTAGTCTTTACAACATTTTCTAATGTTGTTCCCGCTTCTGTTAAAATTGCTTTAGCATTTTCTAACGATTGTCTAGTTTGCTCTTTTATTGAACCTGTCAATATTTTGCTAGTTTTAGGATCAATTGGCAACTGACCTGAAACATATAAAAAATCACCTGCTATCATTGCTTGCGAATACGGACCTACTGCTGCTGGTGCATTACTAGTATTTACTTTTTTTAAACTCATTGTTTTCCCCCTTTAATTTCATCCAAATAATTATATATAGTATACTTAGATACCTGAAGTACCTTCGCAACATAATCAATAGCGCCTTTTATTAAAAAGGCACCTTGCTTATCTAAATTATTGACAATTAAAACTTTTTCATCTTTTGATAAATATATTACTGGTTTACCTAATTCTTCAATTGTAGATTTCACAATATCACTTAGTATTATATTCACCTTATTTTCATTACTTTTTTTAGTTTCATTATCGCCTATTTTCATTATATCATCTAATAAGTTTTTTGTGGCAATAAAATCAGTAATATCTAAATTAATACAAATACAACCAATATATTTTCCATCATCATCTTTAATAAACATAGTAGATGATTTTAAAACTCTTCCATCTATTGTTTTTTCTGAATAATTTATAATATCAGAATCCACAGTACCTTCTCTTACTTTATTTAGAGATAACTCAGTCATTGGACTATTAATAGTTCTTCCTGTAACATGTCCATTTTCGATGGCAACTATAGATTTTTTTAAATCTTTAAATTCATGTAAAACAACTTCACAATTTTTACCAAATGTTTTAGCAATACCACTTACCATAGGCGCAAATTTCATTATAATTGGATTAACCATATTTATCTACTTAACCACAATATTAACTAATCTTTTAGGAATAATTATAACTTTTACTATTTTTTTATCATTAGTAAAAGATTTAACTTTTTCTCTATTTATTGCTATTTCTTCTAAATCATTTTTATTAATAGATGTATCAACTTCAATTTTATCTCTTACCTTTCCATTAACTTGAATTACTATTTCAATAGTATCTTTAATTAATGCAGATGCATCAAATTTTGGCCAGCTTTGATCATGAACAGAACCATCTTTACCAATTAGACTCCACAATTCCTCTGTAAAATGCGGTCCAAATGGAGCTAACATTAAAAGTACACTTTCAACTGATTTATTTAATAGCGGAGCATTAATCTCATTTTGATTTTGAGTATATTTATACATAACATTTACTAATTCCATAATAAAACTAATAGCTGTATTAAAATTAAAACGTAATGAAATATCATTAGTAACATTTTTTATTACTTCATTTAATTTATAGTTCAATTCTTTATCTAATTCATTATTAATAATAATCTCACCAGATTTAATAATATCTTTTACATCTTCTACAAGTCTCCAAACTCTATTAATAAATCTAAATGAGCCTTCAACCCCATCTTCACTCCACTCTAAATCTTTTTCTGGTGGAGCAGCAAATAACACAAATAATCTTGCAGTATCAGCACCATATTTGTCAATTATTTCTCTTGGTGAAACAACATTCCCTTTAGATTTCGACATTTTTGCACCATCTTTTAAAACCATCCCTTGTGTTAATAGATTTCTAAATGGTTCATCTACAGGTGAAATATTTAAATCATAAAGTACTTTAGTAAAAAATCTTGCATATAGCAAATGTAAAATAGCATGTTCCACACCACCAATATATTGATCTACATCCATCCAATACTCAGCTTTTTTATAATTAAAAACTTCATTTTTATTTGATGCATCTGCATATCTTAAAAAATACCACGAAGAATCTACAAATGTATCCATTGTATCAACTTCTCTAGTAGCCATTTTACCACATTTTGGACATGGTGTTTTCATAAATGATTCAGAAGTTTTTAAAGGTGATTCACCTTTCCCCGTAAACTTAACATCTGTTGGTAATTTCACTGGTAAGTCTTCTTCCGGAATTGCTACTTCTCCACAATCTTCACAATAAACAATTGGAATTGGAGTTCCCCAATATCTTTGTCTTGAAATTAACCAATCTCTCAATTTAAAATTAATTGTTTTCTTCCCAATACCTTTTTTATTTAAATCTGCTGATATTTTTTCAATTGCTTCAACATTTGTTAAATCATTATATTCTTCAGAATTCACCATTATACCTGGTTCACAAAATGCCTCAGTAAGATTGTCAATGTTAATCGAATTATCATTTGGTTTTATTACAGGAATAATTTCCAAATCATATTTTTTAGCAAATTCAAAATCTCTATCATCGTGAGCAGGTACTGCCATAATAGCACCCGTTCCATAACCCATCATTACATAATTTGCAATGTAGATTGGAATTTCTTTATTATTTACAGGATTAATACAAGATTTTCCAATAAACAATCCTTTTTTCTCAAGTGTAGTTGCTGATCTTTCAATGCTTGATAATTTATTTAATTCAGAAATAAACTTATTCACTTCACCTTCAAATTTAGTCCCTTCTACCAATTCTTTTACATATGGATGTTCAGGTGCTAAAACCATAAAAGTTGCTCCATACAGCGTATCTGGACGTGTAGTAAATACTTTTATATCTTTATCTGTATCTTTTATTTTAAAATCAACTTCAGCGCCATTTGATTTTCCAATCCAATTTGACTGCATCAATTTAACTTTTTCAGGCCAACCATCAAGTTTATCTAAATCTTTAAGTAATCGATCAGCGTAATCAGTAATTTTAAAATACCATTGTGTAAGGTTTTTCTTAGTTACTTCACTATTACATCTCTCACAAAGTCCATTAACAACTTGCTCATTAGCAAGAACAGTCTCACAACCAGTACACCAATTTACAGCTGACTTTGCTTTATAAGCTAAACCTTTATTATATAATTGAAGAAATATCCATTGAGTCCATTTATAATAATCTTCAGAAGAAGTTGCAACTTCTCGATTCCAATCATAACTAATACCTAATTCATTTAATTGATCTTGCATTTCAGCAATATTTTTTCTTGTCCAAATATCTGGATGAATACCATTATTAATCGCTGCATTTTCAGCCGGAAGTCCAAAAGAATCCCATCCAATTGGATGAAGTACATTTTTACCATTCATTTTTTTAAATCGTGCTATAACATCACCTATAGAATAATTTCTTACATGCCCCATATGCAATTTCCCCGATGGATAAGGAAACATCTCTAAACAATAATATTTCTCTTTTGTTTCATCTTCAGTTACTTTAAATGCATCTGTTTCATCCCAATATTTTTGCCATTTCTTCTCTACTTTTAAAAAATTATACGACATATTTCTCCTCTCTTTTCTCCAAAAAACAAAAAAGGCACCAAATATACTATAGAGACGGAATAACCGTGGTACCACTCTAATTCGACTTTCGCCCTTAAAAGTTTTTTAAAGGTAACAAACCTATATTTCTATAAGGTTAATTCAGTAAATGATTAAAATTCATAAACTTACTACGTCTTATTGTATATCTAATTATTATATTTCATTCTATATATATTGCTATTAATTGTCAATATCAATTTTTTTTGCATCATTCCAAATTCTATCAAGATTATAAAATTCACGTCTATCTTCACTAAAAATGTGAACTACAAAATCAATGAAATCTAATAATATCCAACCTGACTCATCATTTCCTTCAAAATGTTGAATTTTAACACCTTCTTTAGATAACTCTTTTCTTAAATTATTTGATAATGCTCCAACATGTCTACTTGACATTCCAGTCGAAAAAATCAAAAAATCTGTATATGGAACGAGACCTCTAACATCAAGTAAAGATATATTATATCCTTTTTTTTCAGATAAAAATTTTGCTGCTTTTATTGCATTTTCTTTTATTATACTCATAAAATCTCCTTTAAATTGCTATATTAAATAATACCCCTAAATATATAAAATATGAACCAATAATTATTAATCCCTGTAACTTAAAATTTCTTTCTTTAATAATAACCGGTAAAATAAATAATAAAGTTAAAAATAACGACACTGGAATATCTAATCTAATACTTTGCGCAAAATTTACAAATTTATAACCAAATAAATCAAAATTAAATTTACTAATAATTAATCCCTGCTTTGAAACCATTGCTGCAACTGGAATAATTAATACATAATTCAAAATATTAGCACCTATAATATTTCCAAGTCCAATATGATGATTCCCTTTTACTATAGAACTTATACCTGTAATTAATTCTGGAAGCGATGTACCAAACGCTACTAATGTTAACGCTACTATTCCTTCTGGAACATTAAAATATTTTGCAATTAATACTCCATTATCAACTAATAAGTTTGCTCCAATAATAATAAAAAATAAACCAAAAATAAACTTTAAAATATTTTCTTGTCTAGCTTTTTTTGAATGATTAACTTTCTCTATTTGATCAACAGAATTCTTTGACATTTTTAGATTTATCCATATATATATTCCTAATAAAAAAAATAAGAATAATGATTCCCATTTAGAAATTAATAAATCACTAGAAAAATAAAACACACTCAAAATAGAAGCAATTAATAACGTTCCCTTTTTTATATAATTATTACGATTAACTTCACCTGAAGCAAATACTATTATTAATCCAGCAACTAATCCCATATTACATATCGTTGAACCTACAGAATTTCCAATAGCCATATCAGAGATACCTTTAATTGCAGCATTAACAGAAACAAATAATTCGGGTAAGGTAGTACCCACACTCACAACAGTAGCTCCTATAATAAAATGTGGAATTCCAGTAATTTCTGCTAACCATACTGCAGCATCAACAAACCAATCTCCACCTTTAACTATTAATAATAGTCCAACAATAAATAACATATATATTAAAAACATAATTATTTCACCTTTCTTTTATCTAAAAGATTATTTCTAAGTACAATGCTTTCACAATATATTTTCTCGCCTTTTTCAATTATATATTTTAGTGATTTATCAAGAGCCAGTATCATTGCTTCATCCAAATCAATATATGCTAATTTTTTAATTTTATGGTATCCGTGAAATATTTTTCTATTTGGTTCAATTATATCAGCTAGATATAGAATAAAATCAAATTTAGACATTGATCTATCAGTAAAAGTATGGTACCTTATAGCATTTAGAATTACTTCATCAGTAATACCATATTTAATTTTAATTAATTCAGCTCCAACCGGTCCATGAGATAAATCTTTTATATTAATTATCATAGGATCTAACTCTAAATTAAATTCAGTAACAAATTCTCTTAATTCTTTATTAGAATACATTTTAGCATAATCATGTAAAAATCCGGCAATTTTAATTTTTTCAATATCTTCGCCATGAATTTTTGCAAGTTCAATTGCTGTTTCCATAACACCAAAAGAATGTTTAAATCTAAATTTTTCATTTGTTCTTAATTCATCAATAATATCATTAATATTTTTCATAAAATCACCTATTTATATAAATTCATCTTATCAATATATTTTAATACATCTCTATCAACCATATCTTTTATCGATTTCCCCATATCAATTCGATTTCTAATATCCGTGGAAGAAATCTGAATAAGAGGCATTTTAACAATAATAATTTTTTTTTGAAATTTATTATTTATTTCATCAATTTTTTTAATGACATCTAAATTATTAGTTTCCGAACGCATAATACATACTATATTAATCGACTTAAGCAGTTTTTCATAATTTTTCCATGTATTTATTTGCATTAAAGAATCTGACCCAACAATAAAAAAAATATTTTTATTGTTAAATTTATTTTCAGTTAAATAATTAATAGTATCAATTGTAAAATTAGTTTTTTGATTTCCAATTTCATAATCAATAATATCTAAAAAATCATTCTTAGATGCAACGATTTCGCACATTTTAAGTCTTGAAAATCCATCTAACATTTTTTTATTTTTTTTATGCGGCGGATTTTCATTTGGCATTAAATAAATTTTATTTAAATTCAATTCTTCATATACATACTGACACATTACAATATGCCCAATATGAATAGGATTAAATGAACCACCTAAAATTCCAACATTATCATCCATGATTATACTCTTGGAAGTTTAATTACTGGATCCTTTTCCTTAGGTCTATAAAGAACTAACTTTTTACCAATTGCTTGAACAAAATCAGCATTTAATTTTTCTGTTAACTCTCTAGAAACATCCTTTGGAGAAATATAATTATTATTCAACACATTTATTTTAACTAATTCGTGATCTTCTAAAGATTTATCTAATTGTTCAATAAATTTATCTGTTACTCCATCTTTTCCAATTTGTAAAAGTGGATTTAACTTATTTGCTAATGCTTTTAAATAACTTCTTTGTTTTCCATTTATCATTTTTGACTCCTTTATTCTACAAACTCTAATTCATAACCTTCAATATTTACAATCTCACCATCAACAATTCCCATTTTCCTTAGTCTATCTATTACATTTTTATGTTCTAATACTCTATGGAATCTACGCATAGATTCAAGGTTTTCAAAATCAGTTGAAAATATTAATCTATCCATTGCTACACCTGTGACATAATAAATACCCTTTTTCTTAACAATATCTATTACTTGAGTATCTTTTTCTTCAAATTCTACAATTAATTCAGAATCATCAAATAATGGTATTACTTCAACAGTATCTAATAATTCAGTAACTCTTTTTAATAATGGAATTAATCCATTACTAGTTGCAGCAGAAATTGGAAATACTTCAAATCCTCTTTTTTCCATTTCTAAAGTAAATTTTTCTAAATTATCATTATCTTCACTTAATAAATCAATTTTATTCGCCGCAATAATTTGAACTCTATTTGCTAATTGCTCATTATATTGCTTTAATTCAAGATTTATTTCATCAAAATCTTTAATCGGATCTCTTCCTTCAATTCCAGAAACATCAACAAAATGGATTAATATTCTAGTTCGTTCAACATGTCGTAAAAATTCAAATCCTAATCCGATACCTTTTGAAGCTCCATTAATTAATCCTGGAATATCTGCAATAACAAAACTCTTTCCGGGTATTAAATTAACTACCCCTAAATTAGGCTTTATAGTTGTAAAATGATAATTGGCAATTTTTGGCGTTGCATCTGAAACATTTGATAAAAATGTTGATTTTCCAACATTAGGAAATCCTAATAATCCAACATCTGCAATAAGTTTTAATTCAATAGTTACTTTTTTTTCTTCACCTTTAAATCCCGGTTCGCTAAAATTAGGTGTCCGTCTTGTAGGAGTAGCAAATTTTCTATTACCTCTTCCACCTCTCCCACCTTTAGCAATAACAACTTCTTCACCTGGCTCAGTCAAATCTGCAATAATAATATTGTTTTCATCTTTTACCGTTGTCCCAGGAGGAACTGGTAATATAAGATCTTTTCCACTCTTACCATAACAACTTTTTCGCATACCATTCTGACCATTTTCTGCAACAAACTTACTTTTAAATTTAAAATCCATAAGTGTTCTCATACCAGAATCAACTCTAAAAATTATACTTCCGCCTCTTCCGCCATCGCCACCATCTGGCCCACCGTCTGGAACATATTTTTCTCTTCTAAAATCTTTTGATCCATTACCGCCATTGCCACCAATAACAGTTACTACAATTTTATCTATAAACATATTACACCTCTCTCATTAATACTAAATATAAATGGAAAATTTACTTATATTTAATATTAAAATAAATATAAATATTATATTTTTAATGTTTTACGAATCTAAAAAAAAATGTCCATCAGAATTTGGATGGACATCTATTTTTACGCTTCGTATATACTCACTTTTTTTTGTGTTTTATTTTTTCTTTCGAATCTTACAACTCCATCTTTTTTGGCAAATAAAGTGTCATCGCCACCTTTACCTACATTCATACCAGGATGTATTTTTGTTCCTCTTTGTCTTACTAAAATACTACCAGCAGAAACTCTTTGTCCGTCTCCTCTTTTAACGCCAAGACGTTTAGACTCACTATCTCTACCATTACGCGAACTACCTACACCTTTTTTACTGGAAAACAACTGAAGATTAAATCCTTTTATCATTCAATTCACCTCCTGCTTAATTATATTAATATAATTTTTATACGAATTTTGAATTCCTTTTACTCCAAGTTCAAACGTCTTGAAAAGCAACTCAACATCTTTATCATTTTTTTTAGGATTAACTCTAATAAAAGTATGACCAATATCAATTTTATAATCAAATTCATCAATATTTGTCAAACTATCAATAGCTGTTATTATAGTTTGTGCAAGCACAGAAACCCCTGCACATACTATATCTCTGCCATGTTCATCAAAATTTGCATGTCCAGAAATATCAAATCCTATAATTTTCTTTTCATTTTTATAAATAATAACCGTTAAATTATTACTCATAATTATAAACTAATTGATTCAATCTGAATCTGAGTATATGGTTGTCTATGACCACGTTTCTTTCTATAACCTTCTTTATTTTTAAATTTAAATACGATTACTTTTGGTCCTTTACCATTTTTTATAACAGAAGCTTTAACTACTGCTGATTCAACATAAGGTTTACCAACAGTTAATTCTCCATCTTTAGAAACAAGTAATATATCATCAAAATCAATAGAATCTCCTGATTCTACTTCTAATTTTTCAATAAATAACTTATCGCCTTCTTGAACTTTATATTGTTTTCCACCAGTTTCAATTACTGCGTACATATTGCACCTCCTCATTTAAGACTCGCCAACAACTAGGCAACATTACGTTTTATACCCGTATTGTGCGGTTACCTATGGTATTATATAATATTTCTAAATTGTTGTCAAATTATATTTGATAAATTTACTATCACTATGTTACTGTTCACACTCCTTGTATAATTAAAACAAAATTAACAGATAAAAAAAGCTCTAGAAAAGTTTGAAAAAACTGAAAAAAGAGCTTTTTTTGCGTCCGTTTTCATGATATAATAAACGTAAGAAAACATTGAAACTCAAAGGTTTATAGAGCATATCTGAGGAAATTTAACTATGGCAATGGAAGATTTAAAATTCGAATTCAAACAAATAAAACTTGAATCTAGATATAAAGATAAAGAACTTGAAGAACTTTATAAACATAGTGCAAAATCAGAAGAAATAATTGCAGAATATATGATGATTATTAAAGATCTTAAAAATGAAATTAATGCAATCAAACTTATAGCTGATGAAACTATTAATCAAAATCAAAAATTAAAAGCTCAAGCAAACCGCGATCATACAAATTCATCTATCTCATCTGCTAAAAAAATGGTTATAAAAAAATATGTAAATAAATATCCTGATACCCTGTAACAGAGTTCATATTACTAGTCAGACTAGCCCCTGCTAATACATAGGTATTCCCTAAATTCTGACCTTCAACTGGTATTATTTCAAACTTTGTCTTACTCCAATCAATAGGGTAAGCATCTGAACCATATGAATTAACTGAAGTCAACTTAATCTTTCTATTAACTTTCTGTGGTCCATAAATATCTAAAGTAGCCCTTGGTGTTGGTGGTACTACCCACACAGTAGTCTCACTACTATCAGTTTTACCACCACTGTCCTCGACCTCTACTCCCAAAGTAAATGTACCTTCTCGAGAAAAAGTAACTGTCTCTCCTGTCTTCTGTAGATTTGGTGTCATACAACTAGGAGTTGAATAATGGTAATCTAAAGCACTAGCCCCATCTTCCTTGTCACTAGCAGTAATACTTACTTTTACATCCTCACCCATAACAACAATAGATGGTGCTTTAATGTAAACACTAGGCTTACTATTAAAGGGTGCAGGTGGTGCTCCCTCATAGATATCTGTATTAGCTGTGTCTGTAGCTGTTACAAAAGTTGCTACTTTTGTATAGATATCTACTTCTCCGTCCCACACTTCTGTACCAACTGCTGAAGTATCTATAGTTTTAGTATAAGTATAATTTAAACTTTGTGTATCATTCCCTGCTACTACTTTTTGTTCTCCGTTCAATCTGAATCTCCAAACAGGTGGAATAATTGTAGTCCCTGCCAACTTAGCTTTTAATTCTATATTAACTGTTGTAGTAGCCCCATTTACCTCTACTTCTGTAATATCTGGTACTACAGAAAGAGTTGGAGTTGGCACTCCTGGTTGTGTTACAACAATATTAAACTCTTCATGAGCATTTGCATCTGTTGATTTATCTTCATTTAAAAATGAGTCAAACGAAGACTCAGAGTCTATTTCCACTTTATTTTGTCCTACATGTAAATAAGATGAAGGAATATTAATAGACTTCCCATTTCTTACAACAAGGTCACCATCTAAAGTATAATTTTTAGGTGACCCCAAAATTACTTCATTTACTGTTATCGTAGTAGTCTCATAAATATTGTCTATCAATCCTTTCATATCTGCGCCCTCAGCTAAGTCTGTATCACTTTCTAAAATATTTGTATGTCTTAGCTCATAAGAGAATGTCACATCATCTCCTTCAGAAGCTAAAATATCTTCCGGTGGAGTAATGGTAATACCATTATTAATCGAACCACCTAAATCAGGTATGTTCAACACCCAGTAAAGTAATGAGCCTGAGTTAGTTAAATGAGCCATCTTAACAGACCCATCTGCCCGTATCCCAGGCATAGTTTGCATAATAGCATATTCTTTTGCTTGAGTTGTATTACTTGCTTTACTACCTAATATATTCAGTACAGAATCCGTATCTACATTACTTGATACTTCTACTACTGTAGCGAGCATGTAAGCGTCCATACCAGGCTCCATATACTGCCAAGAGTCTTCAGCTCCTGAGCTTTTCTGCCAGTTTCTTGAGGATAATGCACCACCATAAGGATTGACATCTGGTGTAAACTTCTCATTAGCAACAATGAGTCCGTCTTGATTATACCCTAAATATCTCCACTCTTTCCCGTCATAATTCTCGCTTTCGGGCTGATTCTCTGATAACACACTTCTTAAATCAGTATAATTACCATCACAACTGTAAACTATTT
>JAYEHA010000072.1:0-5145 GCA_034659335.1 Bacillota bacterium | reverse complement strand
AGATATAACAGAAAGAAAAAAAACGGAAAAAGAAATTGAATATAAATCATATCATGATGATTTAACAGGATTAAATAATAGAGCATATTTTAATGAAAAATTAGAAGAATATACTGAAAATTATAATTTGCCTTTAGGGATTATATTAGCGGATTTAAATGGATTAAAAATAACAAATGATACTTTAGGTCATATTGAAGGCGATAGATTATTAAAAAGGATTTCTGAAATTTTCAAAAAATGTTGTACTGATAAAGATTTAATATCAAGAATTGGTGGCGATGAATTTCTATTATTACTTCCTAATAAGAATGAAAAAGAAGTAAGGAAAGTTTGTAGTATTATAAAAGAAATGTGCAAAAAATCTAAAAGAGACCCGATTAGACCATCAGTGGCTTTAGGATCTGCAGTTCAAGAAAAATATACTGATGATTTTCAAGTGCTTTTTAAAAAAGCAGAAGATAATATGTATGAAAATAAAATGTATGAAAGTGAAAGTACTAATAATTCAATATTAAGTTCATTAGAGACATTAATGAGAGAAGTAACAAATGAAACTGTGGAACATAGTATAAGAGTAAAAAATACTGCATTGAAAATAGGTAAAGAACTTAATTTATCAGAACAAGAATTAAATGCCTTATCTTTATTAGCTGATTTGCATGATTTAGGTAAAATAGGGATATCAGAAGAAATACTACAAAGGTCAGGACCTTTAACAGATATTGAATGGGAAAAAATAAAAAGACATCCGGAGATTGGATTTAAAATTGCAAATTCATCACCAAAATTTTCATATATTGCTGAAGGAATTTTGGCGCATCATGAAAGATGGGATGGAAAAGGATATCCAAAAAGATTAAAAGGTGAAGAAATTCCGTTATTAGCTAGAATTATTACAATAGTAGATTCATATGATGTAATGATTAGTGGAAGACCATATAAAAAGCGAATGTCAAAGGAAGAAGCAATTAAAGAATTATTAGATTGCTCAGGAACACAATTTGATTCAAGATTAGTAGAAATATTTGTTAATAAAGTGATTATATAGTATTTGTTAGTTATTTTTCTTAAAACAGTTTTATAATTTTCTCTGAAGCAATCCGGTAATATGTCAAGGGCTAAATTTAAATAAATATATAGAATAGCTATAAAATTTTACATTACAAAATAGCCAATTGAATCTTTTATCATACATCTTGCTGATAGAATAGAAATTTTAACAGATAAAAATAAACCTATATTGGATCAAAGAAATTATATTGTAAGTGAAGTAAATAAACGATCAGGAAGTGTTTTTGATCCTGCAATTGTAAAAGTTTTTAATACTGTTTCAAAAAGCGATTCTTTTTGGAATGATATTAAGTACAAATCATTTGATTCACTATTAAACAAAAATCTATCAGAACTTAAATTGATTGAATATAATTATGAGAATTTAAAACAAATTTCAATTATTTTTTCAAGAATTGTTGATTTTAGAAGTCATTATACTGCTGCGCATTCGATTGGTGTTGGAATTGTTTCAAAAAAACTTGCTGAAATATCTAATTTAATTAAGAAAGATTGTCAATCACTTGAAATTGCTGGTTATTTACATGATATTGGAAAAGTTGCCATTAATTCTAAAATATTAGATAAGAAAGGATCTTTAAGTAATAGTGAATATGAACATGTTAAAGAACATGTGTATTTTACAAATCTATTTTTATTAGAAATTAAAAGTTTTTCTGAAATAGCTCTTTTAGCCTCTGCTCATCATGAACGCCATGATGGAAATGGATATCCATACCACTATAAAAATAATGATTTTACAAAAAAATAGATATTTTAGTAGTTGCAGATATTTTTTGTGCTCTACGAGAAGAGCGTCCGTATAAAAAAGTTTTTTCATTAGATAAATGTGTTTCTGAATTTATTTCATATGCTCCTAATAAATTAAATATTGAAATTGTTAATTTGCTTATTGAAAATATGGAAGAAATTGATAATATTCGTAGGGATTGTCAAGAGAAAGCTAATAATTTTTATCTAGAATCAATTTCAGAAAATTAGGATAGTTTTTAATGTTAGTATGTAAGAAGTTATAAGTGAATTTTTTATATTTTGATATATACAAACCTCCAATACAAGAATCTTGGAGGTTTTAATTTAAAATGATTTCTGAAATAGAAGTTGAAATGTCTTGGACTTTAATGAAATATTCTTTCATAAACATGTATAAGTGAGTAATTTCATAGTGAATTAAAAGCACAAATAATTTTATTAACTTCTAATTCTTTTATCAAATTCTAATAATGGTAAAGGTTTACTATAATAATATCCTTGAATAATTGGTGAACTACCTTTTTTTATAATATCTATTTGTTCGGAATATTCAACTCCTTCTACAATAATATGCATATTATAGAGTTTTGCTAAATCTGTAATTATATAATATAAAGTTTTAGCTTTTTTACTAGTATGAATATTATCAACAAAGGCTTTATCAATTTTTAGAAAATCAAAGGGTAATTTTTCTAGATAATTTAGTGAAGAATATCCTGTTCCAAAATCATCTAAAGCAAATCTTATACCAAACGACTTGATTTCATCCATAACAGATTTTGCATATTCTAAATTTGAAAACCCAGATTCTTCAGTAATTTCTAAAGCAAACCAAGATGTATTTATCTTAGATTTTTTTATTATATCAATCAATTCTAAAGACATATCTTTACTTTCAAAAGTATCTGTAGATATATTAACTGAAATTTTCATTTTTTGATAAGAAAGATCTTGCCATACCTTTAATTGTTCGCATGCTTTTCTAATCATATACATATCGATTTTTCTCATAAGATTATTTTTTTCTGCAACATAAAGAAAGTTATCAGGATAAATAATACCATGTTTTTCATGATTCCAACGAATTAAAACTTCAGCCCCAATAGTTTTTTCAGTTTTTAAATCAACTTGTGGCTGATAATAAAGTTCAAAATCTTCATTAAGGATAGCATTTTGAATTTCAATTACCATTTCTTGTTCTTCTAAATAAGAAGAATATATATTATCATCAAAAGGAATCCAAGAATTAGTTATATTTATGGATTTAACATAATACATAGCACTTTCTAAATATTTAACTAATATATCAAAATCAACACCAAATTTAGGATACTCAACATAGCAAGCGCTAATACTAAGTTTTTCTATATCTTGTTTTTCTAATTTGAATTCAGAAAAAACAGATAATATTTTTTTCTGATAATCAAAATAATTTTCTTGATTTAATAAAAAGGTAAATTGATTCCCACTAGTTCTAGCAACAATTAATTTGTCATCAATTGTATTAAATTGATTTGCAAGTTTAATAAGAATTTGATCGTCAAAATTACTACCATAAATACCATTAATTAATTTAAAGCGATGTAAATCAATTAACATCAAAACACCTTCTTTTTTATCTATTGTATTAAATATCTTTTTTAGTCCATAACTATTAAGTAAATAAGTCAATTGATCATGTTTAAATAAATAATTTAATCTATTTTTTTCATTAACATTTAAAATAGTTTTTATAATAATTACAATGCCAAGTGCTATTATACTTGAAAAAAATATAGCAATAATCCAGTTAGTTTTTTTGTTAGTTTCATCTGGAATATATAATAAACTCAATTTATATAATCTCTTATTATCAATTAATAAATCATAATTTGCTAATAAATCAATAATATCCTCTTCTCCAGAAAAATAATATTTAACTTTTTCTTTTGAAATAAAATTCAAATACATTTCAGGTATATCTACTTTTTCAATTAATAATTCATACATGCTTTTCGGCATAATAAAATATTTATCTCCATCGGTTTTAATATTATCAATAAGCGAACTAAAGTCTGTTGAATTTAATTCCGGTACTATAGAATTAAATTTATCAAAACATATAAAACTTTCATTAGATAATTCTTCAATTGAAAAGTAAATATTAGGATCATGTGTACTTGTGATAACTAATGGTTCTTGAAATATTTGCACTCCGTAATCACCACGATTAGTTGAAAATAATAAATCAAGTTCATTCTTTTTTAACATTTCATTAAGTTTATTATTTTCACCAATAATATAACTAACTTCTAAATCCAAGCTATCTACAAAGTTATTCATATATGCAGTTACTAAACCATAAATATTTTTATTTTTTATATATGAAATAGCAGGATAATTTACTATACCAACTTTAATATTTTTTTTTGTTTTTAGAAAATTTGAATTTTTTTGAGTTAAATAATTATTATTATTTATATTTAATATATTTGCTTTATTAATTAATTTATCGATTACACCATTTTTTAAATAATAATCAAACATTTTTTCTAAAACTGTATTTATTTTTAATTCATTTGAAGTAAAATATATTTGTTGCATATTATTCATACTTAATTCTACTAATTTAAGATCATGCTTATATATATAATCACCTTGATAAGGTAATAATAATGCATCAATTTCATTGTTTTTATAAGCATTAATAAGAGTATTAAAATCATTGTATAAATGGTCTTTCGCATTATGTCTGCTATAATCAGTATTTAAATATCCATATGCATTTATTAGCTTTATTTTATCAGGTGATTGATATATTCCAGTAGGCAAAGAAAACAATACACTGTCACTAATTTCATCATTTAATGCAAGTTTAAATGTTACATTTAAATCTAAATCTTTTAATATTTCTTCTTCTAACTGTTTAAATGACTCTTCTGTCCAAATAAAACTAGGAGATACTTTAATAGTAATAGATTTATTTTTATATTGTTTAATCAGTTTAATTTCTTCATTATTTAATTTGAATGATTTGAGAATACTATTTTCATTCAGTGATATTAAAAAAACACCAAGCAGTAAAACAACAATAATTAAAATTATAAGTTTTTTATTAATATAAATTTTATTCATATCTGCTCCTTTTTTATAATCTATCAATGCCTTTATAAATATTTCTTCTTATATATTTTTTATATTTTAACTTTATCATATTCAGGTTGATTTTACTACTTGAAAACACTAAAGTTCAATATTAACTTATATTTATAGTTATTGTGTTAATATGTTATTATTTTGGGTAATTATATTATAGGAATGAATTAAAATGATAGAATT
>JAYEHA010000071.1:0-5161 GCA_034659335.1 Bacillota bacterium | reverse complement strand
TTGGAAGAATAAAAAAGTTAAGAAATTTAATGATTTGGAATTTGAAATTTCGTTTGATGAAATAGTTGATGCTGAAGATAGATTGAAAAGATTTGCTCCTTACTTAAAAGAAGCATTTAAAGAGGAAAAATTTGATGGGATTATTGAATCGCCTATAAAGAAACTTAACAATGTAAAAGAAATTATAAATGAAAATTTAAAAGGCGAGATATTTTTAAAGTGTGATAATTTATTGCCTATTGCAGGTTCTGTTAAAGCTAGAGGCGGAATATATGAAGTTTTAAAACATGCGGAAGATGTATTAATTGAAAATAAACTGCTTAATTATTCAGATGATTATGAAATAATTATGAATGGAAATATTAAAAAGTTTCTTTCAAATTATACAATATCAGTTGGTTCTACAGGTAATCTTGGATTGAGTATTGGTATTATGGGTACAAAATTAGGGTTTAATGTAGAAGTGCATATGTCAATTGACGCTAAGAAATGGAAAAAAGATTTATTAAGAGAAAAGGGTGCTATTGTTTTTGAATATAAAAGTGATTATTCAGAGGCGGTAAAAGAAGGAAGAAAAAGAGCGCTTAAAGATAAAAATAATTATTTTATTGATGATGAAAATTCTAAAAATTTATTTTTAGGTTATGCAGTAGCAGGTCTTAGATTAAAAAAACAATTTAGGGAAAATAATATTAATATTTCAAATGAAAATAAACTTTTTGTTTATATCCCGTGTGGAGTAGGTGGTGGACCTAGTGGAATTGCTTATGGATTAAAATATATATTTAAAGATAATATAAGAATTTATTTTGTTGAACCAACACATTCTCCTTGCATGTTAATTAGTATGATTACTGGTTTGGGAAATGAAATTCAAGTTTCTGATTTTAATATTGATAATATTACTGAAGCGGATGGTTTAGCAGTTGGTAGAGCTTCAAAATTAGCAACTAGATTAATGAAAAATATTATTAATGGTATTTATAGTATTGATGATGAGAAATTATTTTCATATTTATCAGTACTTAATAAATATGAAAATATTAATTTAGAACCGTCTGCTACTGCTGGATTAGTTGGAATTGAAAAAAACAATCAAAAGGGTTTACATTTAGTTTGGGCAACGGGTGGAAATTTAGTGCCTAATGAAATATTTAGTGCCTATTTGGAAAAATATAAAAAAATACAAAAAATATAAGAGATTACTTGATTATTTACTTAAAAACGAATATTATTAGTTTGTAGAGAAAATAAGTACGGATTGGAGATCAAATGATATTTAAAAGAAAAGAAAGAATTGGAGCAATCACTAAAATATTATCAGATAATCCTAATAATATTTTTAAGTTACAATATTTTACTGAAAAATTTGAATCTGCAAAATCGACTATTTCAGAAGATATTGATATAATTAAAAGTATAATTGAAGAATTAGGTATGGGTAAAATTATTACTATTGTTGGTGCTTCAGGTGGAGTTAAATATATACCGTTTCTTGAAAAAAATGAAATGATTGATTTGCTTAATGATATTGTAATAAAATTAAATGAATCTGATAGATTAATTCCAGGTGGATTAATCTATGCTTTAGATATTTTATATAATCCAAATTATTTAAAGAAAATATCAAAAATATTTTCATCATATTATTATGATAAGGAAATTGATTATGTGCTTACTGTAGAAACAAAGGGAATTCCTTTAGCTACTATGACAGCTGAAGTTTTAAATGTTCCATTAATAATTGTACGCGATGAAAACAAATTGACTGAAGGCGCAACTATTGGAATTAATTATGCTTCTGGTTCTACCGGAAGACTTAAAACAATGTTTGTTTCAAAAAAATCTATTGAAAAAGGTTCTAATGTTTTAGTTGTAGATGATTTTTTAAGATGTGGTGGAACTGCTAGAGGAATGAAAGATATTGTATTAGAATGTGAATCTCAAGTAGTTGGAATATGTTTTTTAATAGAAATCGATAGTGTTAAAGAAAAAATGATTGACGATTATGTATCATTAATAAAAATAGCGAAAATGGAAAATGGAAAGCAAAGAGCATATATTAATAATATATTAACAGAAAAATAAAAATAGCATCTCAAAAAGAGATGCTATCTTAAGGTTAGAAAAGAAACGAAAAATATTTTGATAAAAGAAATGAAGAGTGATATAATCTGTGGCGAAAGGGGACTAAATATGTTAACAGGTATAATTTTAGCGGCTGGTAAAGGAACAAGGATGAAATCAAAATATCCAAAAGTTATACATAAGGTTGCTGAAAAGGAAATGATAAATCATGTGATTGATGCAATTGAAGAGATAAATTGTAATAGCATTAATATTGTAATTGGTCATGGAAGTGATATGGTAAAAGAAAAAATAAATAGTGATGTAAATTTTGTAATTCAGGAAGAACAACTTGGAACAGGGCATGCAGTAATGGTATGTGATGAATTTATAACAAATGAAGGGAATGTTATGATTCTCTATGGTGATACACCGTTATTGACTGGAGATACGCTTAATAAATTTATGAATTACCATAATGATGAAGATAATGGTATTACTGTATTAACAGCGATAGTTGATAATCCTTTTGGTTATGGACGAATTGTAAAAAATAAATCTGATAGTTTAGTAAAGATTGTTGAACAAAATGATGCAACAGATGAAGAAAAAATGATAAAAGAAATTAATTCGGGAATATATGCTGTTAAAGCTAAATTATTAAAAGAAAGTTTAAAAAAATTGGATAATAATAATAATCAAGGCGAATATTATTTGACGGATATAGTTGAAATTTTAAAAAATAATTGGTGTTAATTCAAGAATACAATTATTAGAAGTTGAAAATATATTTAAGAAAAGAATATTTGATAAGCATATGGAAAATGGAGTGTCAATAGTTGATTCTTCAATTTATATTGGCAAGGATGTAAAAATCGGAAGCGATACAATAATATTGCCAGGTGCATATATTATAGGAAATACTGAAATTGGTGAAGATTGTATAATTGGGCCTAATTGTAGAATCGAGAATACTATAATTAAAAATAATGTCGAAGTAAGGGATTCTACAATAATAGATAGCGAAATAGATAATGATTCGAAAATTGGTCCATATGCATATTTAAGACCAAATTCAAAGATTGGAAAAGAAGTGAAAATTGGAGATTTTGTTGAAGTAAAAAATTGTCTAGTGGGTAATGGTTCAAAAGTTTCTCATTTATCTTATATTGGTGATGGAGAAATTGGTGAAAATGTTAATATTGGTTGTGGTGTTGTTTTTGTAAATTATAATGGTAAAGATAAAAACCGTACAATCGTTAAAGATAATGCTTTTATAGGGTGTAATTCGAACTTAATAGCTCCAGTAATAATTGAAAAAAATGCTTATGTTGCAGCTGGTTCAACTATTACTGAATTAGTACCAAGTGGTGCATTATCAATTGCCCGAAAGAGGCAAATAAATAAATTAGGATGGGTAGATAGTCAAGGGTTATTAAAGAAGTAATATTTAGGAGGATGTATGCATTCAAGAGGTCAAAAGATTAAAGTATTTGCTGGAAATTCTAATATAAGACTTGCTAGAAAAGTTTGTAATCAATTAGGATTGGAGCTAGGAGATAATAATGTTTCTACATTTAGTGATGGTGAAATATCAGTAAATATTAATGAAACTGTTAGAGGAAGAGATGTTTATATTATTCAATCTATAGCTCCACCAAGAGTTAATACTAATTTAATGGAATTGCTAATTATGATAGATGCAATGAAAAGAGCATCAGCTGGAAGAATTATAGCTGTAATTCCGTACTATGGGTATGCAAGACAAGATAGGAAAGCGAAAGCAAGAGATCCTATTAGTGCAAAATTAATTGCAAATTTAATTACTAAAGCAGGTGCTGATAGAATACTTACAATGGATTTACATGCTCCACAAATTCAAGGGTATTTTGATATTCCACTTGACCACTTGATTGGTGTTCCAATTTTATCGGAGTATTTTTCTAGAAAGAATATTGAAGATCTAGTCTTAGTTTCTCCAGATTTAGGTTCGGTAACAAGAACAAGAGATTTTGCTGAAAGATTAGGTGTTCCTTTAGCGATTATTGATAAGCGAAGACCAAAAGCAAATGAAGTTGAAGTTATGAATGTAATTGGAGATATTGAAGGCAAGAATGTATTATTAGTAGATGATATGATTGATACTGCGGGTACTATTACAAGTGGTGCACTGGCGTTAAAAAAACTAGGTGCAAAAAAAGTATATGCCTGTTGTATTCATGGTGTTTTTTCTGGGCCGGCATTAGATAGAATTGAAAATTCAGTCATTGAAGAATTAATTACTTTAGATACTATATACAATCCTAAGATTAGTAAAGTTAAAAAAATTACTTCGTTATCAGTTGCTCCTATATTCGCAGAAGCAATTAAAAGAATATATAGTAATGAATCTATTAGTGTATTATTTAAGTAAAATATAATAAAGTATATTATAGAGCCTAAGTAATATTTAGGCTCTATTTGTTGTAAAGATATGAATAAAGAAAGAAAAGGTGAAATATGTTTGTCATTATTGGGTTAGGTAATCCAGGTAAAAGATATGAAAATACAAGACATAATATTGGTTTTAATATTATTAATGTTTTAGCAACTGATTATTCAGTAAAAATCAATCAGATAAAGCATAAATCTCTAGTAGGAACGACTTTTGTTAATGGAGAAAAAGTTATGTTAGTTAAACCACAGACTTATATGAATAATAGTGGAGAAGCTGTTAGAGAAATTATTGAATATTATAAAGTGCCTTTAGAAAAAGTATTAATAGTTTATGATGATGTTGATACTAAAATTGGTAGTATACGAATAAGAACTCAAGGATCTGGTGGTAGTCATAATGGAATGAATAATATTATATATTTATTAAATTGTGATAATATACCAAGGCTAAGATTTGGAATTGAGCGTAGTGAAACTATTCCTTTAAGAAATTATGTTTTAAATGATTTTGATAAAAATAATATTGAAAAGATAAATGAAACTATTAAAAAAAGTGTAGAAGCGTGTAAGATTTTTATTAATAGTGGCATTAATAAGTTTTGTTTTTGTATTAGCATTAGGTATATTTTTACCTTTATGGAACTTAACAGATTTATTA
>JAYEHA010000070.1:0-5176 GCA_034659335.1 Bacillota bacterium | reverse complement strand
AGAAAATGAATATTTAAAAATAATTTCTTTAACTGGTAAAATTGGATATATTAATAAAGAAAATACTAATTTAGTGGAAGATAATGTTACTCGGGTAAGTAAACTAAATGAAATCAGAGATACCAAAAATTTGGATAAAGTTAATTTAATATGGGATAGTATTTCTAGCTATAATGATAAGAAGAATTTTAGTGTAGATAAAAATGATAGTCTTAATATAATATCACCTACTTGGTTTTCATTAAATGTAGAGGGGATAGTAATAAATGAGGCAAGTCTTAAATATATGGAAGAAGCTCATAATAATGAATATCAAGTGTGGGCACTTTATAAAAATAGTTTTAATTCAGATTGGACAAATCAGTTATTAACTAATGATGAATATGTTGATAAATCTATAGCACAAATGCTTTTTTATTCTTCACTTTATAATATTGATGGGATAAATATTGATTTTGAGAATATATATTTAAAAAATAAAGATGGATTAACAGAGTATATTGCAAAGATTAGAAAATATACAAAAATGCAAAATATTGTTTTATCAATTGATGCAGTAGTACCTGGAGGTTCTGATAGGTATTCAAAAGTTATTGATAGAGAAAATATAATTGATAATGTTGATTATTTTATATTGATGGCATATGATGAACATTGGGGGACATCTCCTAAAAGCGGATCAGTAGCATCTATTCCCTGGGTGATAAAAGGTATTGAAGGTACTCTAAAAACCGTTGATAGTGAAAAATTAGTTCTTGGTGTACCACTTTATACTAGAGTTTGGACTGAAAAAAATAATAAAGTTAGTTCTAAAGCTTATTCAATAAAAAATATTGGTTCTTATTTAGAAGATATTGATTATAAACTAACTTATGATGAAAAATTAGGACAGAATTATATTGAAACAAAAAAGAATGGAAATACAATTAAAATATGGTTGGAAGATAAAGAATCTATAATTAAGCGAATTAACCTTATTAACGAATATAGTTTAAAAGGTATAGCTGGATGGAGAAAAGGATATGAAGAAGATTACTATTACGATTTAATTGATATATATTTAAAATATTAGTAAAAACCGTCTGAAAAAGGCGGTTTTTTTATAATTAAAAAAAAATAAAAAAATATCTTGAAATTGTATACAATTAGCTGTATAATATAATTACATAATCGTATACAATAATACAGAAGGTTTAAGAGGGGGATAAAATGGAAAATAAAGTAATGAATAATTCAAATAATAAATTAGGGGTATGTAAGAGATGTCATGACGAAAAAGAGTTGAATAAATTTGGTTTATGTAAAGTTTGCGAAATGGAAGTAGATCATGAATATGGGATGTTATATTCAATTAAAGATATGAATTATTAATAATCAATTATAATAAAAAAATAACACATTATGTGTTATTTTTTTATTATTCGAAATATTCATCATATAATTCTTGAAAAAGTTGTTTTACAGTTATAATTTTATTTACTTTATAGCCATTAGTACCAATAAATATTAAGCCATTGTCAATATCACCATTAACGGCTTTAACAAGTGCTTCAGTGATACAGAAGGGTGCAACTTTAGGATTACAACCTTTTAAACATCTATAACAACTTTTAATCGTAAGTGAGTCTGCTTCAATTTGTTTAGTTAAAGTATTAGTAATTACTCTACCTGGTAAACCAACAGGACTTTTAATAAGTTGAATATCTTCTTTTTCCGCATTTATATATGCTTTTTTAAAATTAATATGAGCATCGCATTCTTCAGTAGCAACAAATCTTGTTGCCATTTGAACTCCAGAAGCACCCATTTCAATATATTCTTTGATTTCTTTACCTGTAAAAATACCACCAGCTGCAATAACTGGTATTCTTTGATTATATTTTTCTTCAAAAGGTTTTATGGCTTCAAGTACTTCAATTACAATTTCTTTTAAAGTTTTTACATTACCATTTTCTAAGTCTTCTCTTTTAAAACCTAAATGACCACCAGCTTTTGAACCTTCAACAACAATGGCATCAGGTAAATAATCATATTTCTTTTTCCAAAGTTTAGTGAGCAATTTTGCTGCACGACCTGAAGAAACAATTGGAGCTATTTTTGTATTTGTTCCTTTTACATATTGAGGTAAAGTTTTAGGTAAACCAGCGCCTGAAATAATTAAGTCAATTTTTTCGCTAACTGCAGTTTGTACTAGTTCGATATAATTATAAGAAGCTTGTAAAAAATTAATTCCTATTATTCCATTTGGGCTTAATTTTTTTGCTAACCGTATTTCTTTTTTTATACCATTAATATTTGCACTATTATTATTAGTTTTAAAATTTTCTTCTTTATATCCTGTTTGCGCACCCGAAATAATTCCAATTCCGCCTTCATTAGCAACAGCAGCAGCTAAACTAGATAATGAAACTCCAATACCCATGCCACCTTGTATAATTGGAAACTTTGCTTCTAAATTGCCTATTTTTAATTTTGGTAAATTCATTATTATCACTCCTATAAAAGTAGTATAAATTAAATTGTACCAATTGTCAACAACAGATAATAGCACCAGGTAATAAAAAAACTAGCTAAAATATTTTAGCTAGTAAATTTGTTCTAATTATTATATAAATAAGTTTGTTCCTGCATCTTCAGTTGCATCAATATAATTTGCAACACCACCAATATTAACTCCATCAATTAATTCTTCTTTTCTTATTCCCATTAAATCCATAGACATTTGGCAAGCAATTATATTTGCACCATTGTCGATTGCTGATTGTAATAATTCTTCAACAGATGGGACATTATGTTTTTTCATTAAGCCAGTAATCATACTAGAACCAATACCACCCATATTCATTTGAGATAATTTTAATTTTGGAATTCCAGTTGGCATCATCATACCAAACATTGTTTCAATGAAGTTCTTTTTAACTTTTGGTGCTTTAGGTTTTCTTAAAACATTTAATCCCCAGAAAGTAAAGAACATTGTAACTTCCCTTTCCATAGCTAAAGCACCATTAGCGATAATTAAGGAAGCAATTGCTTTATCTAAATCGCCACTAAATACTACCATAGTTTTATTTTGCGACAAGCCTATTGATGGTTGCTCAATTTTTTTAGCTAATTTTATATTAGTGCCTTTACCAATTATTGCTATATATTCATTATTTTCTTTGCCAGAATTTAATAATGTATTATTAGTTCTTTTACACCAAGAACCAATATCAGCAATAAAGCCTGGATCCGTAGTTCTAACTTTTATTACTTTACCATTTTCAATTTCTTTTAGACTTTTTGAAACTTTCATTATTGGACCTGGGCAACTTAATCCACAAGCATTTACTTGTATAATATCTGCGTTCATATCGAAACTTAGATTTTCTTTTTCTTCAGTTTCACTTGATTCAAAATTGCCAAATTCGTCAAAATTAACAGAAGGATCATATGGAGTTCCACCACATTTGCTATCATCTTCTTGACAATATACAGCGGCAAACGTATTATATCCACCATTTAAGTTATAAACATTTTTAAAGCCATTTTGCATTAATATTCTTGCCGCAATATAACCACGTACACCTATAGCACAATATGCAATGATTTTTTTATCTTTATCTAATTCATTAAGACGATTTCTTAAATCGTCAAGTGGAATGTGAATAGAATTTTTAATAGATCCTAAGTTTAGTTCTTCTTCTTCTCTAATATCTAAGATGATATATGAGTCATCTATCTTATCAAATTCATTCCAGTTAAATACTTTTATTTTTCCTTCAAGAATATTCTCACCTACAAAACCAGCCATATTTACAGCTTCTTTTGCAGAAGCGAATGGTGGAGCATAAGCCAATTCAATTTCTTTTAAATCATAAACTGTCATTTTTGCTCTAATTGCTGTAGCAAATACATCAATTCTTTTATCAACACCTGTATATCCAACGATTTGTGCACCTAATACTCTCCCACTGTTATTAAAAATTGTTTTGACTACCATTGGTATAGCGCCTGGATAATAACTAGCATTAGATTTTGAATGAATAATTGATATATGATAATCTTTTTTATATTCTAAACCTTTTTTAATTAATATTTTTTCATTATTTCCAGTTGAAGCAACAGTTAAATCAAATACTTTTGCAATTGAAGTACCTTGAGTACCTTTATATACTTCTTTTTTTCCGCAAATATTGTTAGCTACAATTCTACCTTGCTTATTAGCAGGTCCTGCTAGAGGAATCATCGCTCTACTACCATCAATATGATCTTCTACTTCAATAGCATCACCTAAAGCATAGATATCTTTATTACTAGTTTGAAGATATTCATTAACTACTATACCACCACGCTGATTAAGTTTTAAGTTAGCATCTTTTGCTAATTTACTATTTGGTCTAACACCAATCGATAACATTACCATATCTGCTAATACTGTTTTCCCACTTTGTAAAGTGATTTTCTTTTGTCCATTAGAGTCTTCAAAAGAATTAACACCATCTTCTAATATTAGATTAACATTTTGTGATTTTAAATGTTTATGAATTTCTTGAGCTATTTCAAAATCTACAGGAGCCATTACTTGATTTTGCATTTCAATAATTGTTACATTTAGTCCTAATTCATGTAAGTTTTCAGCCATTTCAATACCTATAAATCCGCCACCAACAACAATTGCTGATTTTGGCTTATTATTATCAATAAACGATTTTATTTGATCGGTATCAGGAATTGTCCATAAAGTGAAAATATTTTTTCCGTCAATTCCTTTAATAGGTGGAACTAATGGAGTTGAACCAGGTGACAATACTAAAGTATCATAACTTTCTTCGTATTCATTATCATTTTTTAAATCATGTATAATTAATTTTTTGTTTTCTTTATCTATGGATATAACTTCATTTTGTACTCGAACATCAATATTAAATCTAGCATTCATATCTTCAGGTGTTTGTACTAATAATGCATCTCGTTCTTCAATTGCACCACCAATATAATATGGTAAGCCACAATTTGCAAATGAGATGTATTCGCCTCTTTCAAATAATATTATTTCTGCTTTTTCGTCGTTTCTTCTTAATCTAGCTGCAGTAGAGGCACCACCAGCAACGCCACCAATAATCAATATTTTTTTATTCATAGAAACCTCCAGTATTGTTAAAAATTTCATAAAGCCACGCCCTACGGTAGGGGG
>JAYEHA010000069.1:0-22390 GCA_034659335.1 Bacillota bacterium | reverse complement strand
AGTGCCTACATAGAGCTACAGACTAGGGTATCATCTGTAGGTATGGTAACTAAAATAACGTAGTGAATTCACACTTAGTCTAGTCAATATGGGCTTTTCTTGTTACAAGCCCCTTCCTCAAAAATGCGTTAGCATTTTAGGTGGGGGTTATTGACTAATATTATCTTATTGACTTGGAATTTTAATTTTTTGTCCTTCGTAGATAATACTATTTTTAATATTATTGACTTTAATTATTATATAGACTAATTCACGTATATCTTGGTTTTCTTGTCTATATTCTTTTGCTATATTCCAAATTGTATCACCTGATTTGATTTTAACTTCAATATATTCAACTTCATTCATAGCAAACGATTTATAGGTATTAGTTAATAAAGAAAATAATAAAATAAATACTATTGTTAATAAAATAATTGAAATTATGAATCTTGTTTTATTTATAATTCTATACTGGCAACGTCTCATAACATCCCTCCTCAAACTATTGTTCTGTTAAATTAATTATACTAGAACATTCGATTTTTGTAAAGACTTTTATCAAACAATGGTTCCTTATTTTATAATATAATTAAAAATAGATATTTTGCTTGCATTGCGAACGTATATTTGATATAATTATAAAATATTAGATAGAAAGGAGTAATTATGAGAGATACTTTAAGCAAAAGACAAACAGATATTTTAAAATTTATTAGAAATAATTTAAAGGAAAAAGGGTTCCCACCTACTGTAAGAGAAATTGGTAAATCAGTTGGTTTAAGTTCTTCTTCTTCAGTTTATAGCCATTTAAAAAAATTAGAAAAGATGGGTTATATTAGAAGAGATCCTACTAAGCCAAGAGCTATTGAATTAATAGATGAAAATGGTGAAAATCAAAATTTTATGGCTAATAGTAGTATTACAGAAGTTCCATTTCTAGGAGATATTACTGCTGGCGAACCAATTTTAGCAGTTCAAGAAAATGATGAATTTTTTCCGGTTCCAAATGAATTTGTTAAACAAGGTTCTTTATATTTTATGTTAAAAGTAGATGGTGAAAGTATGGTAAATGCAGGTATATATTCAGATGATTATGTTCTTGTTGAACAAAAAAATAATGCTAAAGATGGTGATATAGTTGTTGCACTAATTAATAATGAAAATGCTACTATAAAACGATTTTTTAAAGAAAGTGATTTAATCCGTTTACAACCTGAAAATGATACTATGGATCCGATTTATTCTAAAAATGTAACTGTATTAGGTCATATAAAAGGTGTTTTTAGAAGAATGTAAAAACAATAAAAAATAGACTGTTAATTGAAGGAATTATATCTATGAAAACCAAGAAAAAGATAGTTATTGTTAGATGTGACGATTGTGGAAAAGAAAATAGAATTAAAGAGTCTGATTTATCGCAAGAAAGTATTCAAGATTTAAAAGATAATTACGGTTGTTATTGTTCTAAATGTTTTCAAAATCATAATAATGAACATGAATATGCAAAAGCATACTAATCGAAGAATTCTTTACACTATTCCCCAAAATAATAGATATTGACATATTAAAGGGGCACGTAGAGCAAAAGAAATATTAAAACTTGGTATAGAACAAATGAATAATAACAATTCTTAGTCTTAAAAGAAAATAAATCTTATATAAAATCACAGCATCCATAAATTTATAGATGTTGTGATTTTTTTGTTCTTTAGGGCAATTCAATAAACATCTATTATTGTAATCTATTTTTATTATTCTATTATTCCCTCTTCTTTTAGTTTTGTAATACTTTTTAATACTCCAATTTTTGCATGTTCATACGTAAGACCGCCTTGAAAGTAAACTATATAGGGTTCTTTAATAGGAGCATCTGCACTTAGTTCAATAGATGAGCCTTGAACAAAGGCTCCTGCCGCCATAATTACTTTGGAACCATATCCAGGCATATCCCATGGTTCTAAATTCAAATATGAATCAATAGGTGCTGCTTCCTGAATAGCTTGACAAAATAAAATAAGTGCTTTTTTATCTTTAAGTTTTATTGATTGAATAATATCAGATCTATCACCCTTTGTTGAAGGATTAACATCAAAACCCAGAATCGTATATGATTCTGCACAAAATATTGCTCCTTTTAAAGCTTCACTTACTATTTTAGGTGCTATAAAAAAGCCTTGCATAATACTTCTAGTTTGATTAAACATCAATCCTTGTTCTTTTCCAATTCCAGGTGAGGTTAATCGTTGGGATACTAAATCTATTAAATTCTTTTTACCAACAATATAGCCTCCGGAAATTGCTAAACCACCACCAGGATTTTTAATTAAAGAACCCGCCATAATATCTACTCCAACTTCAGTAGGTTCAAGTTTATTTAAAAATTCTCCATAACAATTATCTAGCATTACTATCACTTTATTATTGATTAATCTAATTTTTTTTATTATTGTTTCAATATCATTAATAGTTAATGAATTTCTCCAACTATAACCAGAAGATCTTTGTATATAAACCATTTTTGTATTTTTTGAAATAGAATTTAATATTTCTTTTTCATCAAAAAAACCTTCTTTTGTAAGTTCAATTTGTTTATATTTAACACCCATATTTATTAAATTCCCAGGATAATCTCCTCTAATTCCAATTACTTCCTCTAAGGTATCATAAGGTGTACCCGAAATAGAAATCATTTCATCCCCATTAAATAGTAATCCAGTTAAACATAAGTTTAAAGCATGTGTACCTGAGACAATTATTGGTCGAACAATAGCATCTTCTGTTTTAAACACTTCAGAATATATTTGTTCTAATTTTTCTCTTCCGATGTCACTAAAACCGTAACCGGATTTAGAATTAAAATCATCTTCTCCTACTTTTGCATTTTGAAACGCTTTTAAGACTTTTATTTGATTATATTTCATAGTTTCATTAATTTTTTTAAATTGACTTTCAATATTTAACTCAACACGTTTTTCAAAATCAATTAGTGATTTATCAATGCCAATTTGTGCATATAACTTTTCCATAATAAATAAATTCCTTTCAAAAACATAATATGGCTCAATAATGAGCCATATATATTATATCTTATATTTTATTAAAACTTACACTTTTTGAAGGTATGATAGTTGATATTGCATGTTTATAAATCATTTGCTGTTTACCTTCTGATTCCATAATAAGTGTAAAATTATCAAAACCTTTTACATGTCCTTTAATTTGATAACCACTGATTAAAAAAACTGTTATTAAAGTATTAAGTTTTCTCACCTGATTTAAAAAGTCATCTTGTAAATTAATATTTTGTCCCATTTAGCCCCTCCAGTATTCTTTTTATTTTATTATACCATACTATATTATCTATTACCCATTATTAACAATTTTAATAATTTTTTTATATGTTTCTTCAAAATTATCATTATGATTATCAATATTAATCCATATTGCATCATTATATCGTCTAAACCATGTTAATTGTCTCTTTGCAAAATGTCTAGTGTTTTTCTTTATTATTGTTACTAATAAATCATAATCATATTTTCCATCTAAGTAACCTAAAACTTCTTTATATCCAATGGCTTTCATAGAAGTATAATCTTGATTTAAACCATTCTTTTTTAATTTTTTAACTTCTTCTATTAGTCCATTTTTAAGCATTATATCAACACGTCTATTAATTCTAACATACAATAATTTTCTATTTCTTTTAAGACATATTAAAATAGGATTAAACTCTGTTGTTTTAACAGGATCAGTTTTAAAATCAGCCATTTTTTTACCAGTAAGAATATTAATTTCTAATGCTCTAATAACTCTTTTAAGATTATTTTTATGAATATTGTTAGCAGCATTTGGATCCATTTTTTCTAATTTATTATGAATATAATCAACGCCTTCAACTTCAGCTTCATCCATTAGTTTTTTTCTTAATTTATCATCTTTCACTTGCTCAGAAAAATCCATTTCATACATTAATGAATTAATATATAATCCTGTCCCTCCAACTACAATTGGCAACTTTCCTCTAGAATGAATATCATTAATTATTTCTCTAGCTTCTTTTGCATAAAGTGCCACACTATATTCATCTTTAGGATTAACTTCATTAATCAAATAATGTTTTACAGTATTTAATTCTTCATCACTTGGAGTAGCAGATCCTATATCCATTCCTTTATATATTTGAACAGAATCGGCAGAAATTATTTCGCCATTTAATTCTTGAGCTAATTTTAAAGATAAATCTGTTTTCCCAACTGCAGTTGGACCTGCAATTATTAATACATTCTTTTTCATAAATTTACTTCCTTTTAAATTTTTTTTCTATTTCATCTTTAGAAATTGAAATTATTATTGGTCTACCATGTGGACAAGTATATGGACTTTCCAATTTTTTTAATGAATCAATTAATGCATCTATTTCTAAAAATTCTAATTTATCATGACCTTTAATTGCATTTTTACACGATTTTTGAATAATCAAATCTGTATTAGTTTCATATACATTTTTATATTCATCTTTTAAATTCATAATTATCTCTTTTGCAATATCTTCTTTTAATGGTTGATTAAATAATATTGGCACTTCACGAACAAGCAATGTATCTTTACCAAATATTTCTACATTAAACCCTAAATCATTAAGTATATTTTCTTTATTCATTATTATTTCTAATTCATTATAGCTTAGCTTAATACTAATAGGTATAAACAATAATTGAGAATTAATTGCTTTATTCATATATTCATCCATTAACTGCTCATATATAACTTTTTCATGTCCTGCATGTTGATCTAATAAATAAAAATTATCACCTTTTTCACATAATATATAAGTATTAAATAATTGTCCAATTATTCTTAAATTATCATATATTGTTTCTTCTCTTTTTATAACTTCTCTTTTAAAAGAAGTTTCTTTATTTTCTTTATTATCTTTATTTTCTTTATATTCATTAGGAATAAATGTTTGATCAGTAAATGGATTCTTATTTATTTTATTTTCACAATTATTATCTTTAATAATTTGTTTTTTCTCGCTTACTTCAATAACTTCTGATTTTTTATTTTTTAAATTATCATTATTAAAAGTTTTTTCAAATATTTTATCTTCAAGTGAAACTCTTGGTGTTTGATTATATTCAAGTAATTTAGCTTTTATTGTAGTGTAAATCAATTGCTTTAGTATTCCAACTTTACTAAATTTCACTTCAGTTTTGGATGGATGAATATTAACATCTATTTCTTTATAATCAATTATAAAATTAAGAAAACAAATAGGATGTCTATTAATAGGTATTATTGTCTTATATGATAATTTAATAGCTTCTTTAATAATATCACTTTTAATATATCTTCCATTAATAAAGAAAATTTGTAAACTTGAATTACCTCTAGTAAAATCTAAATTAGAAATATAACCATTCATTTGAATATTATCTAATTCTGAATTTACCTCAACAATATTTTTTAATGTATTTATACCGTATATACTTAAAATGACATCTTTCAATTTTCCATTTTTTGGAGTAACAAATTTTATTTCATCATTTGAAATATATTTAAAAGATATATTTGGATTTGATAATGATAAACAATTAATTAATTCATTAATCCGCCTTTGTTCAGTCGAATTATTATTTAAAAATTTTATTCTAGCAGGTGTGTTATAGAACAAATCACGAACAATTATTGTAGTACCATTTTTACACCCTACTTTCTCATTATTAATAGTTTCGCCACCGTTAATTGTTAATTTAGTTCCTAGCTCATCGACTATTGTTTTTGTTGTTATTTCAAGTCTTGAAACTGCAGAAATTGACGGTAAAGCTTCACCTCTAAATCCTAACGTATTTATTTGATAAATATCTTCTACATCCTTAATTTTACTAGTAGCATGTCTATCAAATGCTAATACAACATCATTTTCATTAATTCCTTCCCCATCATCTGTTACTCTAATTAAAGATTTACCTGCATTGATAATTTCAACAGTTATAGAAGTAGCATTAGCATCTATTGAGTTTTCAACAAGTTCTTTAATAACTGCACTCGGATTCTCAATTACTTCTCCAGCTGCAATTTTAGAAGAAATACTATTACTTAACTTTATAATTTTACTCATAAATTCACCTCATTATTCATTTGCAATATTTTTTAATTTATACAATTCATTTATTGCTTCAATTGGAGTTAATTTATTAATATCAATTGATTTAATTATATTTATTATTTCTGATTCTTTTTCATTAATAATTTCTTCTGGATTATCATCTGTTAAATTCATTTCCTTTAATATATTAATATTATTGTTTATATCATTTTTTTCTAATCTTTTTAATATCATTTTTGCTCTTTTAAGTACTCGTTCTGGAACACCTGCAAGTTTTGCTACTTGTATTCCATAACTTTGCTTTGATTTACCTCTTTTAATCTTTCTTAAAAAAATAATATCATCATCAATCTCTTTTGCAGTAATATAATAATTTTTTACTGTATCAAGTTCACTTTCTAATTCAGTTAATTCATGATAATGAGTTGCAAACATATTTTTACATGAATTATTATTAATATCTGAAAGATATTCAACAACTGCCCATGCTATACTTAGCCCATCATAAGTTGAAGTACCTCTTCCAATCTCATCTAAAATAATAAGCGACCTATCAGTAGAATTGTGAAGTATATTTGCAAGTTCACTCATTTCTACCATAAATGTTGATTGCCCCTGTGATAAATCGTCACTAGCACCAACTCTTGTAAATATTCTATCAACAAGTCCTATTTGCGCATAACTAGCAGGAACAAAGCATCCTATTTGTGCCATTAGAGTAATTAAAGCAACCTGTCTTAAATAAGTTGATTTACCAGCCATATTTGGACCAGTAATAATTAAAAATTTATTATTTAAATTATCTAAATGAAGATCATTAGGTACAAAATCACCATTTAAAGAAATTTTTTCAATAACTGGATGCCTAGAATCTTTTAATATAATCTCATGCCCATTAGTTATAGTAGGTTTAATATAATTATTTTCTAAGCTTACACTTGCAAATGCTATTAAAACATCTAATTTAGAAATAGACATGGCTGTTATTTTAATTCTTTCAATTTCACTTAATATTTTATCTTTTATATCATTGAATATTTCGTATTCAATTAAGACAGATTTATCTTCAGCATTTAATATTTTATCTTCAATTTCTTTTAAATCTTCTGTAATATAACGTTCTGAATTAGATAAAGTTTGCTTCCTATTATAATGAGGCGGTACTAATTTTATATTTGCTTTAGTAACTTCAATGTAATAACCAAAAACTCTATTATAACCAATTTTTAATGTATTAATTCCTGTTCTTTTCTTTTCCTCAAGCTCTTTATTAATAAGCCAATTTTTTCCATTGTTAATAATATCATATAATTCTATAAGCTCGTCGTTATAACTTGCTTTAATTATTCCACCATCTTTTATTGCTATTGGTGGATTATCAACAATAGCAATATCAATTAAAGAATATATATCTTCTAATATATCAATATTTTTATTTATTTCTAATAATTTTTTATCATTTATATCTTTTAATAATTCTTTGATATCTGGCAAAACATATAGTGAATGTTTAAGTGAAATTAGATCCCTTGCATTAACTCCACCATATACTAGCTTTGAAGATAATCTTTCTAAATCATAAATTTTTTTCATTAAATATTTTAATTCTTCTTTAAGAAGTAAATTTTTTGATAAATACTCTACTGAATTTAACCTATCATTTATTCTTTCTTTTGATAATAAAGGTTCTTCTATCCATTTAGTTAATCTTCTACCACCCATAGGAGTTAAAGTCTTATCTAATACCCAAAGCAATGATCCTTTTTTATCCTTAGTTCTAATAGTTTCAAGTAATTCAAGATTCCTTCTAGAAAATTTATCAAGAAACATAAAATTATCTTCATGATACACATCTATTTGATTAAAATTAAGTAAAGCAACCTTTTGTGTCTCTTCAATATATTGAAGTAATACCCCTATAGCAATTTTTTCATATTTAAGATTAGATAACCCATAACTATCAAGTGAAAAAACTTTATAAACTCTTTTAATAGTATTTTCACAATTTATCACTTTATAAAAACTTTTATCTATTATTGATTTCACAGGTTCTATAAATAATGAAATGGTTGACATAATTTCATTATGTAAATCATCATCTTTATAGAGTATTTCACTTGGATTAATTTTTAAAATTTCATCAATAAATCTTTGCTTACTTTCAATATTATAAAATGCTATTGATTTTAATTCACCAGTGGTAATATCTGAATATGCAATAGAATATCCTTTATCATCAATAAAATATGCAAGTATATAGTTATGATGTTTATCATTTAGCATATTTGGTTCTGTAATTGTTCCTGGTGTAACAATCCTAACTACTTCTCTTTTAACTATTCCTTTTGACTCGTTAGGATCTTCAACTTGTTCACATATTGCAACTTTAAATCCTTTATTTATTAATTTTTTTAAATAATCACTGCCTGCTTTTACTGGCACTCCACAAAGTGGTGCTCTTTCTTCTAATCCACAATTACGTCCTGTAAGCGTAATTCCTAACGCTTTTGAAGCAATTATGGCATCATCAAAAAACATTTCATAAAAATCACCTAATCTATAAAATAATATATACTCCTCATATTGATCCTTAATTGAAAAATATTGTTTCATCATAGGAGTTAATTTTTCTTTGTTTATTATCATAGCCCACCTACTCTTTTATTTTACCAAATAATGAAAATGAATTACATTTTGTAATCTCAATATCTACTAATTTTCCTATTAAATCTGTATCAGCGCTAAAATCAACAGTTTTAAATCCTCTTGTTTTACCTGTCATAATACCATCTGAATGTTTAGATTTTCCTTCAACTAAAACTTCTACTGTTTTACCCATATATTTCATACTATTTTCTTTAGCAATATTATTTGATATTTCAAGTATCCTATTAAATCGTTCTTTTTTTACAGATTTTTCTATTTGATCTTCGTAGTCATTTGCAGGTGTTCCTTTTCGTTTAGAATATATAAAGGTAAATACATTATTATATTTAACTGTCTTAAATAATTGTATTAACCTTTCAACATCCTCATCAGTTTCACCTGGAAATCCAATAATAATATCTGTAGAAAGTGTTAATCCATCAATGTTTTCTTTTGCATACTCAATTTTTTCTAGATAGCTTTCCACTGTATAATTTCTATTCATTTTTTTTAGCAAATTATTGGACGCTGCTTGAATTGGCAAATGGAGAAACTCACACACTTTATCAAGTTTTTTCATATTGTCAATCAATTTATATGTCATATCTTTAGGATGAGAAGTCATAAATCTAATTCTTTCTAATCCATTTATATTATTAACTTGTTCTAAAAGATCTGCAAAATCTACATTAAATTTTTCTGATTTTCCGTATGAATTTACATTTTGTCCAAGAAGTGTAACTTCTTTAACACCGTTTGAAACTAAGTTAGTAATTTCTTTAATAATATCTTCCGGTTGTCTACTTCTTTCTCTACCACGAGTATATGGAACAATGCAATAAGTGCAAAAATTATTACAACCATGCATTATATTAACAAAAGCTTTTACTCCATAGTCTCTATTAGTTGGAAGATTTTCTATAATAATATCTTCTTTATCATCTACATCAAATTTCGTTTGATTAGTAGTATATGATTCTTTTAATAATCTTGGAAACTTATGGTAACTATGAGTTCCAATTACTAAATCTAAAAATTTATACTCACTTTTAAATTTTTTAACTATTACATCTTCTTCCGGCATACAGCCAGCTACAACAATTTTAAGTTCTGGTTTTCTTGATTTTAAATTTTTTAAATGCCCTAAATTTCCAATTACTTTTGTTTCAGCTTTTTCTCTTACTGCACATGTATTAAACAAAATAATATCGGCATCTTCTTGTTCATCGGTTTTTATAAAACCCATTAAATCAAATATTCCTGATAAATTTTCTGAATCATGTTCATTCATCTGGCAACCCCATGTTTTAATTAAATATTTCTTTGAATTAATTGCATTAATATTTCTAAAATAATTTACAAATTCTGATTGGTTTTTAAGACCATCGAATTCCTTAATGTTTGTTTCAATGTTAACTAATTTCATCTTTACCTCCATTTTAGTATATACTGTAAACTTTAACTCATCCCATGTATCCATCCTAGTGCTACCTCCTTTACAACCGTGATAGGAGGTCTTCACATCTCCATTGTATAAATGTTTTCATATTTTCATAATGTTCATCTGTAATTATAGTTTTCTTCTTATTATATGTGTTTTTTAATTGATCTTTAAATACCTCATCCAAGTTATTTAATACTGCTTGAATACGACTCTTATGCCTAGGTTCTAATATACTGAAAACTAACTCTCTTGAATTAGGGTTTACTAGTTGCTCATAGTCTTCTTCGTGATTAATAGGAAAATCCATATCCATAGCACTATAAAGTATAGAAGCACCATGGTCCCAAACAGGGGCGAATCGTATAGGGTTTCCCATTACAGAAGATACTATGAGTCCGAAGTTATTATGATGTCTATCTTTATTACCTATTATGTAATCAAATATAAACATATCAACAATATCATCCTTGAACCCTAATCTACTAACTACTGTGTCAAAATCCCATTCAGCTCTGTCACTATAAAATTCAGAGGCAGGTACAAAGCTTTCATTCACATCTGTAAAATTTTCAGATACAGTACAAAGCACTCCGTCTAATCTTGTTAGCTTTTGTTCTACAATCTCTATCCCAAATAGTCTACCAATACAATATGCTAATACTTCTACTAATGGTTCTCTATTAGCGTTAGCGTATCTAGATGTACCTGCTTTATATAAATATTGTTTTCCATTCTCAAATCGCCAAACTTTAGGTAGCACTCCTGCTGTTGTTATACTAGGTGAACATCTTAATTTAGCTCCCAAACTTTTAGAGTGACCAAAGAATGTAACATACTCTAATGCATCTTTAAACTCGTTATCATATAAATTCACATTCTCCCATAAGTCATTACTTCCTTCACGTGCTACCCAAAAGGTATCGTTTAACCCTAAACCCTTAATCATTAATAACATACCTATTTGGTCATGGACATGCAATCCGATTGACCTTAGTATCTCTTTTAGATATATCCTATTACTAGATATTATTCTATTCTTAATCCATTGTTCAAATACTCGTGCAGGGTTCTCATGTAATGTTTTCATATATCTAGGTAGCATATCTGTGTGTATTACAGCTACGTCTTCAATGTATAATTCAGTACCACCATTTACTGTAAACTTCATTACATCTATATTTTTATTTCTCAGTATATAATTTTCTCTCACATATATCCTCCTTTCTTCTATATGCTAAAATTAATTAGCATTACCTGATAACTATCCTAACATAAGGGGTAATCGAATAGAGATATTCACGCCCTTTATTAACATTCGACATAACTTAACCCCCTACATTATAACATATGTAGGGGGGGATTTTATAGTTTTAATAGCACAATTCATTTTTTCTATGACATATCAGACATTTTTGTCATCTAATTCACAACAAAATTAAAAGTGTTAAAAAAATAAAGATAAATCACATTATTAAGCGTGATTTATCTTTATTAACTATTTTTACTTTATTGCTTTTTCAATTCTATTTAAACCTTCAATAATTGTATCCATATCTGTTGCATAGGATAATCTAACAAATTTATCAGCACCAAATCCAATTCCTGGTATAACAGCAACAAGAGCTTCATCTAATAAATAATTTGCAAAATCCATAGAATTATTTATTAAATTGCCTTTTAATTTTGTTCCAATAAGTTTTTCAATATTAAGCATAATATAAAAAGCGCCTTTTGGTTTTTTACATGATACTTTATCAATTTTCATTATTTTATCATACATATAGTTTCTTCTTTTTTCAAAAACATCAACCATTTCTTTAATAGTTTTACTATCTAAACTAAGTGCTTTAACAGCAGCATATTGCGCAACTGTATTTGGATTGGATGTTGCATGAGATTGAATATTAGTAATTATTTTAGCTAATTCTTTATTACATGCTAAATATCCAATTCTCCAACCTGTCATAGCATAAGCTTTTGACATACCATTAATTAAAATCGTTCTATCTTTTACTCTTTCATCTAAAGTAACAATACTAGTATGCTTAGACTCATATAATAAAACTTCATATATTTCATCTGAAATAATATATAAATCATTTTCAATAGCAGTATTTGCAATCTCTTTTAGTGATTCATTAGAATAAACTGCACCAGTTGGATTATTAGGTGTATTAATTAATATAGCTTTTGTTTTTTTAGTAATTAATTTATTTAATTCATTAATATTAATTTGAAATTCTTCCTCTTCTTTTGTTTCAAGAATAATTGGAATTCCGCCTGCCATTTTTACAAGTTCAACATAACTCACCCAATATGGAGCTGGAATTATGATTTCATCTCCGATATTTGTAATAGCTTGTATCGTATTAAATAATGAATGTTTCGCTCCATTTGAAACAACGATATTTTCAGGGTTATAATCTAAATTATTATCTTTTTTTAATTTATTACATATTGCTTCTTTTAATTCAATAATCCCAGAAGATGCAGTATATGTTATACTTCTATTCTCAATAGAATATATAGCTTCCTCTCTAATTTTTTTTGGTGTTTGAAAATCAGGCTCTCCAGCACCAAAACTTTTAATGTCGATTCCATTTTTAATCATATTTTTAGCTTTTGCCGTTATTGCAAGAGTAATAGATGGTGATATTTTCTCATATTTACTTGATGTTATTTTCATAAATCCTCCATTCATAAATTCTAATTATATTTTAACAAAAATTTTAACAAAAATCTCATTTATTATGAATTTTCCTTTTTATTTTCTTTATTTATATAATCAATAATTTCATTAGGTTTATCTATTATGAAACTTGGTTTTGTTTTAAATTTATCGACTGATAAAAATGACCAACCAACCATAATAGAAATAATATCGTTATTTATTCCCACCTCTATATCGTGTTCGCTATCGCCAATTATCAATACTTCTTCATTTTTTAAATTCAATTTATTAAGAAGTTTGATTAGCCCTTCATTATTAGGTTTACCTAAATTCACATCATCCATTGAAATTACTTCATGAAAATAATCTTTTAAATTAAATAATTCAAGTCCATGATTGACACCTTTAGTGCTTTTATTAGTAAGAATTGCAAGTTTAATATCCATATTATGAAGATTTATTATTAATTCTTTAATTCCCTTAAAAAGAAAAGTTTCATTATCCATTAATTCAAAATACATTTTTTTATAATAATTCGCCAATTCTAGAATTTTTGTTTTATCAATCATTTCCATTTGTTGAGTTAATGATCTTCCATATATGGTTTCTATATCTTTTTTTGACAATTCAATATTCGAAATGTTTTTAGCTGTTAGCAATAAACATTTTAGAATTAATTCATTGGTATCAACAATAGTACCATCAAAATCAAATATAATGCCTTTTATCATTATGAATCTTTCCTAGTATAAAAAAAAGTGTTTTCAGATATAAAATTATATTTTTTAGGTACAATAATTTGTTCCGTTGAACCTACAAATAAAATTCCACCTTGTTTAAGTGCATCAGAAAATTTACCATACATCTCATCTTTAGCAGATTCAGTAAAATAAATCATCACATTTCTGCATAAAATTAAATCACAATTATTCGGATATACATCTTCTAATAAATTCATTTTTTTAAATGTAACACATTTTTTTATATCCTCTGAAATTTTATATGATTTTCCAATTACAGTAAAATATTTTTTTACAAATTCACTTGGCATTTTTTCTAAACTTTTTTTAGAATATACTCCAATCTTAGCTTTATTCATAGCACCTTCATCAATATCAACTGCTAAAATTTTTATTTTATTTAATGGCATAAATTCAGACAAAAGCATTACAAGACTATATGGTTCTTCGCCAGTGGAACAAGCAGCAGACCATATTTTAAAATTGTGATTATTTTTTAAAATGCTAGGAACAACTTTATTTTTTAAAACATCCCACTGTTCTATATTTCTAAAAAATTCTGATACATTTATTGTTAAATAATTAATGAATTCATCAAATAATTCATCGTTTTTTTGTAATTCTTTAAAGTAATTACTAAAATCGGTATAATTATTTCTTTTTAATAAAGATTCTATTCTTCTTTTCATCTGCCTTTCTTTATAAGATGTAAGATTTATTCCAGTTAATTTTAGTATGTTTTTTTTAAAACCTTCATATCCTTCCATAAGGATCTCCTCTCATATATAATACTTTAAGATATAAAAAAAGCCGTGTAAACACGGCCAATTTTTTATTCTACATCTTTTAAAGATAACTTTATTTTTTGATTTTCTAAATCGCTATCAATAATTTTAACTTTAATTTTTTGTCCAATATTTAATTCATCAGATGGTTTTTCAATTCTTTCAGAAGAAATTTCAGAAATATGAACTAATCCTTCTAATCCGTCCTCTAATTTAACAAAAGCACCAAATTCAGTTAAGTTAACAACTTCACCTTCATAAACTTCACCAATCACATATTTATCTTCAAATATTTCCCATGGATTTGGTTGAGTTTGTTTTATACTTAAAGAAATCTTTTCTTCATCTTTATTAAATGATAAAACTTTTACTTTAATTGTAGATCCAACAGCTAATAATTTTCTAGGATTTTGTAATTTACCCCAAGAAATCTCAGATATGTGTACTAATCCGTCAACTCCACCTACATCTACAAATGCACCAAAGTTTAATATCTTACGTATAACACCATCAATAATTTGTCCTTCAGCAATATTATCCCATAATTTTACTTTTTCTTTGTTTAAAGCTACTTTAACAATTGCTTTATGAGAGAATACTAATCTTCTTTTTCTCTTATTAACTTCTAAGATTTTAACATCTAACTCTTTACCAACAAATTTAGTTAAATCTTCAACATATCTTGGTAATAATTGTGATGCTGGAATAAATCCTCTGATATCATTAAAGAATGCAATTATTCCACCTTTAACTACTCTAGTAGTTTTAACTGAAATAGTTTTTTCTTCAGCATATAAATCTTGAAGAACATCCCAATCTTTAAGCATATTAACACGCTTAAGAGATAAAAGAACATTACCTTCTCCGTCGTCTAAGTCAACAACGTAAACTTCTAAAGTATCACCTTCATTTATATTATTTTTGATATCATAGTTTGAATCATTAGAAATTTCATATTTTGGTATAATTCCATCTGCTTTATACCCTAGGTTAACAACAACTTCTGTATCAGTTACTTGCACAACCTCACCACTCATTATACTTCTTTTTCTTGGTACCTTGAATGATTTCTCATAACCTTCCAGTAGTTCTGCCATAGTCATTTCATTTTCCATTAAAAACCCTCGCCTTCGTTATTTATTTTTTTTATTATATCATTAATTACCCAGTCCGGAGTCGATGCTCCTCCAACTATTCCAATTGAATTTACGTTGGTTAAACTTGATAAATAAAAATCTTTTTCAGTTTGTAAAAAAATCGTTTTAGTATTTTTTTTACAAATGTCAAACAATTTATTTGTATTCGAACTATTTTTGCCGCCAACAACAATCATTAAATCAACTTGTTTAGATAACTCATCAGCTGAAATTTGCCTTTTTTCAGTAGCAGTACAAATAGTATCATAAAAAATAATATCATCAAAAAAATCATTTAATTTATCTTTTATCTCATTGTATTTAAGTATATTGAAAGTTGTTTGACACACAACACTTATTTTATCAGATTTTTTAAAAATACTCAACATAAATTTTAAATTATTTATAATAACCGCTTTATTTTCACACCATCCATTAATTCCAATAACTTCAGGATGAAATTTATCACCAATAATAATGATTTTTCTATTTTTATTATATTCATCTTCTACAATTTTATGAATTTTTTTAACATATGGGCAAGTTGCATCAATTATATTGATGCTGTTTTTTAATGCATCTTGATATACTTGCTTTGTAACACCATGTGATCTAATGATTAAATTGCTATTTTTAATGCTATTTAAATCTGTTTCAATATGTATATCTTTTTTTTCTAATTTTTTTTGAAACTCGCCGTTATGAATAATTTGACCGTAAGTATAAGTTTTTGCATCATAATCTTCTAATGCAATATCAACTGCTCTCTTTACTCCAAAACAAAATCCAGAATGTTTAGCTACTATGATTTTCATAATTTTTCCTTAATTTATACAATGATAATTCATTATAAATATCTTTTATTATCTTAGTATTAATTAAAATATAATCATCAGTTTTTAAATTTTCATTGTAATATTCACTCATATCAATGGGCTCATAAATTTTTATATTGATACTACTAAACAACTTATATGACGAATCAATAGAAATTGGAATAATTGGAACTTTCGCTTTTATAGCAAGCATTGAAACACCTGGTGTAATCGGAAGTGGATCTTTTCCAAAATTTCTAGTTCCTTCCGGAAATATTAATAATCCAGATTTTTCTTTTTTTAATATTCTAAGTGATTTTTTCATAGCACTAATATCTATTTTTGTTCTATCAACAGGAATTACATTAATAGTCGAAAAAAATTTCTTGGTAATAGAATTATTAAATAACTCTTTTTTACCTAATGCATAAAATAGTCTTTTGACAGAAGTAGCATATACAAGAGGATCGTGTTTAGATATATGATTTCCGCAAAGTACATAACCACTATCTAAAGGTAAATTTTCCTCTCCTATTAAATTAACGTTAAAAAATATTTTATAGTAAATTTTAACAATGTATTTAAAGATATTAATCATTTTTTTCTCCAATCATTGAAATTATCAAATTGACAACTTCATCAATATTTAAATCGCTTGTATCAATTTCTATTGCATCTTCTACTTTAATAAGAGGAGAATTTTCTCTTTCCATATCAAGTTTATCTCTTTTAGCTATATCTATAATAATTTCTTCTTTAGTGACATTAGCACCAGCTTTAATAAGTTCATTAAATCTTCTTTCAGCTCTAACGTCAATTGAAGCATTTAAGAAAAATTTATGTTTAGAATTAATTAACACTGTACTTCCAATATCTCTTCCATCCATTATTACATCAGATTCTAAAGCAATCTCTTGTTGAATTTCTACCATTTTTTCACGCACAAATTTTATTTTGGCAACTTTTGAAACGTTTTTAGAAATTTTCTCTTCTCTAATTAATAAACTAACATCACTATCATCTAAATAAAAAATATTATTCTCCATTTTGATATTAATATTTTTTATTACATCAATAATAGCTTTTTCGTTTTCAAAATCAATTTTTTTATTAATAACTTTTAATGTACACATTCTATACATAGCTCCAGTATCAAGATAATTAATATTTAAATTTTTTGCTATTATTTTTGATATAGTACTTTTACCCGAACCTGCTGGTCCATCAATTGCAATTTGTAACATATTTACCATCCTTCTATATATTCATTTTAAAATTATATAATATCGTTCTTATTAATTCAAGGCGAAAAAATTAAAAATAAAAGGAACCAATATATTTGGCTCCCTTTAGTCTTACATATATAATTTTTTTCACTTAAATATACCATATTCATCCCATACATTTTCTAACTTTTTAAATTTTTGTTGTATAGTTTTTTTATTCTTTTTACTAATAGCCATTATTATTGAATTAATCAGACTCATAGGTGCTACAAGAGAATTAATAAAAGTACTTATACTTAAATCTGCAAACAACGTATATTTTGAATATTTACAAATAGGTGACATATAACTATCCGTTAAACCTATAACGATTATTTTATTATCTTTTGCATATTTGAGTGCCTCAATCGTTAATTTTGAATATCTGGGAAACGCAATTGCAACAAGAACATCTCCTTGTCTTAAATTTACTAAATCATCAAATATATTTTGAGCTTCAATCTCTTTTACAAAACTTTCACTAAACATTAAACTAAGATAATAACTCAAATAACTACTTAAAATTTTAGATGATCTAAGGCCTAAAATATATATTCTATTACTTTCTGATAATTCATCAGCAATTAAATCAATTATTTCATTACTATTTTTTTTAATTGCTGATTTGATATTTTTTATATCATAATGCATAATGCTTTTGTTAAATTCTTCATCTTGAAAGTCATCATCATTTGATAAATCAAATCTTTCTATGGTAGTAATATTTGATCTAATATTATCTTGAAGTGCATCAATTAATTCAGGATATCCGATAAATCCGATTGAATTTGCAAATCTGACTACAGTTGATTCACTCACTTCAGACTCTTTAGCTAAAACTTTTGCCGTCATAAAAGCAACTTTTATAGAATTATTTAAAATATAATCAGAAATTCTTTTTTGACTTTTACTCATATGGAAATAATGATTTTTAATAATAATTATTATATTTTCATTCATAAAATCACCCTATTTAGCTAATTCATAACCACTTTCAAGCGCTAATCTATTAAGTTTTTCTGTTCCTCTAGGAACTCTATTCATTATTGCCTTTTCGATAGATTCTTTTGAAACAACATTTGTTGCTTCTACTATAATTCCCAATGAAACGATATTTGCAACTATAGCTTTACCCACTTTATTTTTTGCTGTTTTCATAATTGGAACTCTAATAAGTCTATCATATTTTACATCTTCACTTATTTTAACTCTTTCATCAACAACAATAATACCATTTGACATATCGGTTCTTAAATACTTATTTGCTGCTTCTTGACTAAGTGCTAGTACTAAATTTGGTGTTCTAACTTCCGGATAATCTATAAATGCATTACTAATAATTACTTCCGACTTGCTAGCTCCACCTCTTGCTTCAGGACCATATGATTGAGTTTGAACAGCATACTTATCATCAAGTATTCCTGCTTCAGCTAAAACGATACCTGCTAATAATAAACCTTGTCCACCTGCTCCAGATAATCTTAATTCAAATTGATTATTCATCTTTATCACCCTTTAATCCATCAATGATTTTTTGATATTCTTCAGTATATTCAGGGTTTGTTTCATTTTTAAAAACACCCATTTCAATTTTATCTTTTCTTTTATCTTCTGGTAATTTATTAAACGCTTTAATATCAATATACGTATTTTTATAATCTTCTAACATATTTGAAACTGTTCCCTTTTTATTTCTTTTTCCATAAGAAGTTGGGCACATTGACATTGCTTCAACTAAAGAAAAACCTTTAACTTGAAGAGCTTCTCTAATTAATTTTTCTAAATTATTCGCATGATATACAGTAGATCTTGCAGAATAACTAGCTCCTGCTGCTGCAGCTAATTTTGCAATATCAAAAGGTCTATCGATATTTCCATATGGTGCAGTTGAACCTAAATCATTAATTGCTGTTGTAGGAGAATACTGTCCACCTGTCATTCCATAAATAGTATTATTAAAGACTATTGTTGTAATATCAATGTTTCTTCTACATGCGTGAATTAAATGATTTCCACCAATTGCTGACGCATCTCCATCACCTGAAACAACAATAACTTTCATATCTGGATTAGCTAGTTTAATACCTGTTGCAAATGGTAAAGCTCTTCCATGAGTAGTGTGTAAAGTATCAAAATCCATATACCCTGGTGCTCTTGAAGAACAACCAATACCAGAAACAACACAAATATTATTTTTATCTAATCCTAATTTATCAATAGCTTTTATTATTTGATGCATTATTATACCATGCCCACAACCAGGACACCACATATGAGGCAATTTATCATTTCTTAAATAATTTTTTACAAACTTATTCATTTATAAAACCTCCTTTAATGTATCAGATATTTCTTCAGGAGTAATAAATTCTCCGTCTGCCCTACCACAGAATAATATTTGAGCATTATTTTTAATTACTCTTTCTGTTTCAAGAACCATTTGTCCTAGATTCATTTCAGCTACTAATACATTTTTAACGTTTTTGCTTAATTCTAATACTCTTTCTTCAGGAAAAGGCCATACAGTTTTAAGTCTAAATAAACCAGCTTTTATACCTTCAGCTCGCAATTGTTTTACTGCAGCTCTTGCAGATCTTGCAGTAGCACCATAAGATAAAATCATATGTTCAGCATCTTCTAACATATATTCTTCATAATCTAAAATGTCATCTAAATTATTATTAACTTTATCCATTAATCGTTTAATTAATTTAGCAGCATTTTCATTGCTATTACTAGGAAAACCTGTTTCATCATGTGCCAATCCAGTAACATGATATCTATATCCATCTCCGAATGATGCCATTTTAGGAACGGTTTCGCCCTCATCTACACCATATGGTAAATAGTTTTCTCTTTCTGTTGGTTTAATTCTATTTATTATTTCTATATCTTCTTTATTTGGAATTACTATTTTTTCTCTCATATGCCCTACAACTTCATCAGTCATAAGCATTACAGGAGTTCTATATTTTTCAGCTAAATTAAAAGCTCTAATTGTCATATAATAAGTTTCTTGTACAGATTCAGGTGTTAATGCAATAACAGGATGGTCTCCATGAGTTCCCCATTTTGCCTGCATCATATCACCTTGAGCTGGAGATGTTGGTAAACCAGTTGATGGGCCACCACGTTGCACATTTACAATTACTAAAGGTATTTCAGCCATCATCGCATATCCAATATTTTCTTGTTTTAATGAAAATCCTGGACCACTTGTAGCAGTCATTGATTTCTTCCCAGTTAAAGACGCTCCAATTGCAGCAGCGATTCCAGCTATTTCATCTTCCATTTGAATAAACTTTCCACCAATTTTTGGTAATTCAACTGCTGATAATTCCGCTAATTCTGTTGATGGTGTAATAGGGTATCCAGCAAAAAAAGTGTATCCAGCATCTAAAGCGCCCAGAATACAAGCTTTATTACCTTGTACAAATTTAACATTATTTTTCATCTTTATCACCTTCTAAATATATTGCAAAATCAGGACATCTTAATTCACATAATCCACATTTAATACAATCGTCACCTCTTGCAATAACAATTTTATTATCTTCATCTAATTCCAGAACATTCTTTGGACAAAAATGAACACAAATTCCGCAACCTTTGCACCAACTTGGATTCACTTTTAATACTTTGTTTTCACGACCCATTTATATATCCCCCTTATCATTTATTAACAACTCTATAATAACATAGTAAATAGTAATTGCAATATAAATTTCGCAATATAAAATGATGCAAGTATAATTGCATACAACAATACTCGCATCATTTTTTAGGCCTTAAAAACTTGAATTTTTCTTAATTTTTTTATCCATTTTTAATATTCATAAATTACTTTTACACGAGCTGTAATTGTAAGATTTCCAGCTTGAATTGGTGTTACGACAGAATCATATGCTGCCTCAGATTTCATCATCATATTACCCATATCTCTTGTTACTCCATAATTATTACTGATTTCTATAACAGTTTTGGGTTTGTTTGCAACTTCTTCAAAAGTACTCATAATAGAATTTGCTTTTTCTTTTGCACTTTCCATAGCCAAAGTTAAAGCTTCATTATAATAATGGCTATCATCTAATACAGCAAACTGTATACTATTAATGTTATTTGCTCCAGCATTACTAGTAAGATCTATAATAGTTCCTATTTTTTCTAAATCAAGAATTGTAATTTTTAATGAATTTGAAACAACATAATATTCTTCTCTTTCATCATCTTTTAAATATCTATAATTTTTTCTAATACTATAATTAAGAGTTTGTAATTCATCATCTGTTAATCCAATTTCTTTAAGCGAAGATATTATCTTATCCATTTTAACTTTATTTTCTTTTTGTGCAACAGATGGATTATCATTTTCAGTATTAACACCTATATTAATATATGCAACATCTGGTTTTACATCTATATTTGCACTTCCATAAACTTCAACAGTAGATTTATCTTCTGCTGTCATATCTTCATTAGCATAAACTTTTTTACTTAATAAATCATTACTATCTATAACAAAGACTGCACTTATAATAGTAAAAATTAGTAATCCAATTAATATTTTTTTCATGAACTTAGCTCGTGGATACTCGCGACTTCAATCGTGAGAGGAAACGTGTATATTATTGTTCTATATTATACGTTTCTCCACAAGCACACCTCCTCTTCTTTTTAATAATTTTAATTTCTTATAGCTCATTGAGCCTTTATTTACTTTGTTTCCTTGTAAATCTCTTATATCAAAATATCCTGTTTTTCGTCTTCCGAATATAAAATATTCTTTGTTTTCGT
>JAYEHA010000068.1:0-5214 GCA_034659335.1 Bacillota bacterium | reverse complement strand
TTAGATCAAATTATTAATAAGTCTATATATTTGATAGATTTAGTGTGTAAAGATAAGAAAAAACCATTTTTGATATCAAATAAATTAAGCAGTATAAATATTTTAGTAATGTTTGAAAATAATAATAATATTGATAAAAAGGTGCTCTCACTTGTTAAAGGAATAAATCAGATATTGAGATCTAAAATTAATAATCTTGATTGTTGTTTTGGAGTTGGAAGAAATTATATGGGATTAGAAAACGTATATAAAAGTTTAAGTGATGCTTCAAAAGCAGCTGATGCTTTTGGTAATTACTCAACAGATGAAATAATATTTTTTGATAAACTTGGGATTTATAAAATATTTTGTCATGACATTTTAAGGGACGAGTTAATTGAGTTTTATGACATTACATTAAGCAAGCTTGTTGAATATGATGAGAAAAGAGATGCCAATTTAGTTAGAACTTTAGAAATGTATTTCGAACAAAATGGTAATTTAAAACGAATGTCAGAAAAATTATTTACTCATTATAATACGATTCTTTATCGCATGAAAAGAATACAAGATATATGTGGTGTTGATATTAATAAAAGGAAAGAAAGATATAATTTAGAAACTGCTTTAGAGATTCATAAGATTATTCATAAGTGAAAAAGTTAGTTAATAATTAGATATTTGTTGAAGACTTATATAATATATCATATAATGAGTTGTATAAATTGAATTGTTTAAGGAGGAAAAATGAAAACTGATGTACAGATTGCTCAAGAAGCAAATAAGAAACATATTTTAGAAATCGCGAAAGAATTAAATATTGATGAAAAGAATGTTTCCCTTTATGGTGATGATAAAGCGAAAATTGATTTATCCGTGTTAGAAGAGTCTGAAAATGAGAATGGTAAACTTATTTTAGTTACTGCAATTACTCCTACTCCAGCTGGAGAAGGTAAGACAACTACAAATGTTGGACTTAGTATGGCGTTAAATAAATTAGGCAAGAAAACATTTACGACTTTAAGAGAACCTTCTTTAGGACCTTGTTTTGGTATTAAAGGTGGAGCAGCTGGAGGTGGTTATTCACAAGTACTTCCTATGGATGATATTAATTTACATTTTACTGGTGATATTCATGCGGTTAGTACAGCAAATAATTTATTAGCAGCATTGATTGATAATCATATTCATAGAGATAATCCTTTAAATATTGATCCAAGACGAATTGTTTGGCGAAGATCTATTGATATGAATGATAGAGTTTTAAGAGAAATTACAATTGGATTAGGAAAAAGAGGTAATGGAGTTGTAAGACAGGATGGTTTTGATATTGCTGTAGCATCTGAAATAATGGCAATTTTATGTTTAGCAGATAATATGGAAGGCCTTAAAGAGAAGTTAGGTGAAATGATTATTGCATATACGTATGAAAATAAGCCGGTTACTGCTAAAGATTTAGGCGCAGTTGGCTCAATGGCCTTATTATTAAAAGATGCAATTAAACCAAATTTAGTACAAACAGTTGAAAATACACCTGCAATAGTTCATGGTGGGCCATTTGCAAATATTGCTCATGGATGTAATTCAGTTGTTGCAACTAAAATGGCATTAAAATTAGCTGATTATGTTGTTACTGAAGCAGGATTTGGAGCTGATTTAGGAGCTGAAAAGTTTTTTAATATTAAATCTAGATATGCAGAGCTTAAAGCTGATGCAGTAGTTATTGTTGCAACTGCACGAGCTTTAAAAAGACATGGTGGAGCTAAAAAAGGTGAATATGAACTTGAGAATATGCCTGCACTAGAAAAAGGTTTTGAAAATTTAGAAAAGCATATTGAAAACATTAAATTGTTTAATGTTCCTGCAGTAGTTGCAATCAATAAATTTCCTACAGATACAGAAAAAGAATTGAATTATATTAAAGATAGATGCAATGAATTAGGTGTAGAAGTTGCGCTTTCTGAAGTTTGGGCAAAAGGTTCTGAGGGTGGACTAGATTTAGCTCAAAAAGTAATTGATTTAGTTGATTCTGGAGTTGCAGATTTTAAACCGCTTTATGATTTAGATTTACCATTAATTGAGAAAATAGAAATTATTTGTAAAAAAGTATATGGTGCTGATGGGGTAGAATTTTCTAAATTAGCGCTTAAGAATATTAAAAAGTATGAACAAGATGGATATAAAGAATTACCTATTTGTATGGCTAAAACTCAAAGTTCATTATCTGATGATGCAACAAAAATTGGTAGACCAAGAGGATTTACAGTTACAATAAGTGATGTTAAGATATCAGCGGGTGCTGGATTTATTATCCCAATGGCGGGAAGTATTATGAGAATGCCTGGATTACCAACTGTTCCGTCTGCTATGCATATGGATATTAAAAAAGATGGAGAAATTGTAGGATTATTCTAAAAAATAAATTTATATAAATAAATATAAAATAAAAAAACTAACCAAATGGTTAGTTTTTTATTTTATATAAAAGCTTCTTCTTTTAAAATAGCAGCTTTATCAGTTTTTTCCCATGGAAGATCTAAATCATTTCTGCCAAAATGTCCATAGGCAGCAGTTTGTCTATAAATGGGTCTTCTTAAATCTAAGTCTCTAATAATAGCAGAAGGTCTAAGATCAAAATGCTTATTAACTAAAGCTTCGATTTTTTCAATTTCAATTTTCTCTGTGTTAAATGTTTCAATAAATATTGAAACTGGATGTGCTACACCGATAGCGTATGCAAGTTCAATTTCACATTTATCGGCCAATCCTGCTGCTACAATATTTTTAGCTACATATCTTGCAGCGTAAGTTGCTGATCTATCTACTTTAGTCGGATCTTTTCCACTAAATGCTCCACCACCATGACGCGCATATCCGCCATAAGTATCTACAATTATTTTCCTTCCAGTTAAACCAGCGTCACCATGAGGGCCGCCTATAACAAATTTACCTGTAGGATTTACATAATATTTTGTGTTTTCATCTAATAAATCTTTATCAATAATTTCATTAACGGCGTATTTAATTAAATCTTTTTTAATTTGTTCTTGAGAAACGCTTGGTGAATGTTGAGTTGACATAACTATTGTATCAATTCTAACTGGAATATCATCATGATATTCTACAGTAACTTGTGTTTTACCATCAGGTCTTAAATATTCAAGTGTTCCAGATTTTCTAAGATCAGCCATTTTTTTTGCTAATTTATGAGCTAATACTATTGGAAGTGGCATTAATTCTTTTGTTTCGTTGCAGGCGTATCCAAACATTAAACCTTGATCGCCTGCTCCTAAATCTTCAATATCCTTATTTTTATTTTCTTTTGCCTCTACTGATAAATTTACACCTTGTGCAATATCAGTAGATTGTGGATCTATAGCGGTAAGTACAGCGCAAGTTTCAGAATCAAATCCATATTTTGCTCTGGTATAGCCTATTTCTTTTATTGTATTTCTAACTACTTGTTGCATATCAATATAACATTCACATGTTATTTCTCCTGATAATAATACTAATCCAGTGGTTACATTAGTTTCGCATGCAATTCTAGCATATGGATCTTTTTCATAAATCGCATCTAATATTGCATCTGATATTTGGTCACACATTTTATCAGGATGGCCTTCAGTAACTGATTCTGAAGTGAAAAATTTTTTTCTCATAAGTATCCCTCCTTAAAGAATATATATAATGATTAAAATATTACAAAATTAAAACCCCCATGTAAAATGAGGGTTTATAAAAGCCTCATTTTTCAGCGTGAGCTGTAGGATTTAGCACCTGATACGGTTGCTGGACTTCACAGGGCCTATTCCCTCCGTCACTCTTAATAAGGTATATTTAATTTCTAAACCATATTATAGCATGTATTGTTATAGTAATCAAGCGATATTATATTAATTAATGGTACCTAATTATGAAATGTGATAAAATATAAATATATAATTACTAATTGCTGAGGAGTGGTATATTAATATGGAAAATATTATTAAAAGGTATTCTTGGGATAAAGTTAGATTGATTGAATCAGAAGATGAAATGCTATTTCTAAGAATGTTTTATTTAAGTGATATTCCAATAAAAATAAAGGACAATATGGTATATTGTCCTTATCAATATATTGAGTCCGCTAATACAATAATTACAGCTCACTATGAAAATAAATTGTCTTTAGAATATTATTCTGAGTTTGGAAAAACGTTTGGATTTACTAATACGAATACTAATAATAGTAAATCTGAGAGACATTTGCTAAAGATGATAGGACCAGTTATATTAGTGGTTTTGTTATTAGTCTTTATTAAATTTTTATTGTTATATAATATTTTATAATAAATATTTAATTTCTTTATCGAATTCTTTAAATGAAGTTTTTGTATTATAAGTATAAGTAATAGGGTAGCTATTTGAAGAATTAAATATAATTTCTAATATAAATAATCTTTCAGTTTTTTGGTTTTTTATTATCACGTCTTTTATTTTATTTATTGGTATATAAACCCAAGTGCCACCATAAAGACTTGATTCAGGTTTGTTTTTTTCATCAGTTTCTTTAATAAATACAATTTCATTATTACTAAGAATTGTTAAGTTACTTTCAATATGGAGTGATTTATCAGCAGATTGGTAAACTGTATCAATTATTTTTTCGTGATATTTCATAGCATATTTTGAATAGTTGTATAACTTTAAATTGACATCTTTTAGATAATCAAGTTTTGTACTTTGTGTTTTTATAGTATTCTGTAAATTTTGGAATGTTCTGATTTTTTTAATTATTTTATGAAAATATTGTTCGCTTGAAGTATTAAAATAAATTTTTTTGCTTTTTAAGCCATTATTGATTAAAAGTGAAGAGTCTAATAAAATTATTGTTAATTCAATAAATAAAATATCGCTATATTGCATTTCTGTTGTAATTATCTGATTATTAAAATTTTCTAAAATATAAAGTGATGAATTAAATGCAATAATAATTGTTTCAGGTGTATTACGATTAGAATCAAATGGTATTTTTATAGTAAGTGGATTCGTAGTAGAAGTATGTTGTTGAATTTTTTTTATTTCAATTTGAAATTCTTTTGATAAAGATGAAAAATTTACAATTTCTTTTGCCCAAGTATCCATAGTTGTTATTCTTTGCATGGGAAATCTCCTTTCAATGATTTTACTTTTATATTATATATATACACTTATTTATACATTTTAAACATATAAAAATATAAAAATATTATT
>JAYEHA010000067.1:0-5257 GCA_034659335.1 Bacillota bacterium | reverse complement strand
GAATGTAGAGAGTTTGTAAGTAAATTTGAAAGTGGGAATATTGGATGTGAAATAATAGGTGCGCAGGAGATAGTAAGATTGTGTAACCTTATTAATAATCCTGCGGACACTTATTTTGATGATTAGCTTTCGAGTATACTGTTAATATCTGATATCCATATTGTATTAGTGCTTGAAAATCTATTGATAAATAGATTAAAATTGCTACTTGAAATTTCTGTGTCGTTTGTTGAAAGGTCTTTACTACGAGTAGACATAAGTAAATAATTATCTGCAGTAATTTGACTAAATAATCTAGTTCTTTGTTTTTTCTTTGCTTGATAGCTTCCAATTCCAGTTAGTGATTTTATATAGGATTTATTGTCTGATTTTTTGTGAGAGGTTAATCTAATATCATCGAAATGTAACAAAATAATTTGCATGGTACAAGGGTTTGCAAAAACTGTAATTAACTCCGCTGAATTGTCTACACCATGTATTTTGTTAATTTTATCTTTAATAGTTGCATAATCTTCAAAAGGTTTCTGATCAGTATCACAAAAAATAAGTATTATATCATAGATATCATTTGCATATAAATCTTGGTATCGTGCTGGTATTTTACCGTTAGATTCTGCATTTATAGGATGAAAATTATATGTATCGTCCCAAACATTAAGTGATATTAATTTCTCTATATACTCAAATTCTTCATAACCTTCGCAAACAATGCACACTTTCATACCGGTTTTAATTGGCGGTCGTCTATTTGCCATGTTCAACCTCCAATAAAGATTCAATTAAATTTGGATCAGGAAGGGCTCCAAGAAGTCCTTTCCTATATTTTTCTATAATATTTGTTGTATCTCTAATGCCATCTTCAGCAGTGAAATCTGCGAGTGAATATAAATAGACACCTTTTTTGTCTTTATGAATAAACCAAATTTGTTCTTTTCTAAATAATTTTTTACAATCCATAAGATTAATATCATGAACAGAGAATATTAATTGGGCATTGGTATTAAGTTCGTTATTGAACATTGAAACAATTGCACGTGCTAGCTTAAAGTGTATGCTACTATCTAATTCATCTATTATCAGAATGCGACCTTTTTCCAATGCGTCAATAATATAACTTGATAGAGCAACGATTTTTTTTGTTCCGGTAGAATCAAAAAGCATACTTGGCACAGATATTCCTTTATATACTGAAGTTAATCGTATTTGGTCCATTTGTTGTTCTGGGATGTGTAGTGATTTTTCTTCTGCTTTTTCACTATAATCTTTAGGTAATTTTACACTTAATAAAGAATCTTCAATATACTGAAAATTTTCTATATCAAGATCTGCATTTATTATAAAATTCACTATTTTTTCTTTAATATTATTCTTATTTTTAAGTAGATCAATTGTTTTTTGAATAGGGATATTATTCATATCAACATAATCAATACTACTAGCAAAAGCAATAAGAGTAGATTTGATTGATTCAAAACTTTTAATTTCGGTTTCATCTATAAGATAAATTAATATGTTATTTTTTGATGTTAATTTCATCATATTTTCAATAATCTTATCTTCAAAAAAATATTTTTTATTTTCAGAATCTCTAAGTAATTTAAGTTCTTCTTTTTCATTTCCATATTTATCTTTATTAATTAATGAGAATTTTTCATAAATAAATTCTTTTTCTTTAGTATTAAATTTAAAATCATAAGTAAATTTTTTGCCTGATTCTAAAAATGTTACACCTAATTCTACAATATTGCTATCATTAAAAATATTTGAAGAAACATCAGGTGATTTATTTAGTAGTATATTTCTAATATTTCTAATGCATTTAAGTAAACATGTTTTGCCAACATTATTAGGGCCATAGATACCAAGGGATTTTAAAACATTAAAGTTATTTTCTCTGTATACATTATAAGCAAATTTTTTATGACGCATATCGGCTTTAAGTGAGAGTTCAATATCACTTGAAAAAACATAACTATTATTAGCTCTTATATTTATTATCATTATAGCAACCTCCAGGAATTCTTATTATCAGTAGTATTAATAATGATAATAATAGCATATAAATATTTTTTATGCAATATAATTACATTAAAAATAAAAACTATTAAGTGTATAAAAAGACACGATGAGAAAGTGTATAAGAATTTGACGTTAGAAATTCTATCAATTGATTCTATGATTAGGTTAAGACGATGGTATAGATGCTGGGGAATTATAATTATGAAGAGTAGTTTGATACACCTTAGCAGTTAGCAAAAAGAATTATCAATAAGCTGCGAGAAAAAGATGAATTAACTTTTTCAATTGGATACTTTTGAGTTATTGTTTATGAATGGTGTGTATACCAATTTAAAGATATTAAAGATCAATCAAATAGAGCTTGCCCAATTAATGGTGCAAAAAAAGGATAATGTTGAGAAGTTTGCAGATGAATTTGCAATCCACCAAACTGCAAAGGTTCTGCTATCATAAGAAAGAGCAGAAAGGGCCGATTTTTATCGTATATAAAAAGACAAATGCAAGAAAATGAATTATTTGGTAAATATACAATGCAAGAAATATTAGATGAATTAGATTTAATTGTAGATTTGACGCATGAATTAAATGATTTCTTGCAATAATTGGATTATAGCGTTATACTTAATATAAGGATAACTGTAAAAATAGTATTGATATAGAATCTTTTAAAAATAACGGTTATACATCAATAAAGTAATGATATTGTGAAAAGAGGTGAAGCGATGAATGTGACTCGTATTGTAACAACACGTATAAAAAAATATAATGTGACAGAACCTATTTTAGTAGAAGAAGTTTTGAAAGACTTGGCTGACTACAAGAATGCGGTTTATGCAGCACTCAATCGCTTAACTGCTGAAGGTTTGATTGTAAATTATGCCAAGGGTATTTATTATAGGCCGAAGAATTCTAGATTTGGTCAAATTGGTATTGATAAAAGAAAGTTGATTGAGAAAAAATATATAAAGCGAGATAATACTACTATTGGTTATATAACTGGTCCTCAGGTTTGGAATGAATGGGGAATGACAACTCAAATGTCAAATAGAATTTGGATAGCTCAGAATATTAGACAAAAGAGAGTAGATGCTAATTTAAATGTTGTATTGATAAAAGCAAAAGGGGAAATAAAAAATAGTAACATCAAAGCGTTGCAGTTTTTAGATGTAATTGAACAGATAGAAAAAATTCAAGACGCGAATAAAGAAGATGTTATTAAAAAAATAATTGCTATTTATAGAGAGAAACTTGAAGTATATGATAGGATTGCAACGTTTGAAGAGGTAAAAAAATATACTAAGAAAGTACAAGTGTTATTTGGATTAGTAGTGGAAAGCGCTGATATAAAAGATGAGTACTTTTATGCACTACTGAAATACTTAAAAGAAGATGTACAAAATGGCAAAAAGATTATCGTTGATGTGAATCCTATTGTATTCAATAATAATAGAACTTGGGGGAATGGTTATGCACTTGCACAAAAATACTGCTGATTTTAAAGATCTTATTATTCTAACATCAGAAAGATTAGAACTAGATCCAATAATCATTGAGAAAGATTACTGGATAACACATGCATTATATTCTTTATCAAAATCGGAATATAAAGATATAGTGGTTTTCAAAGGTGGAACATCTTTGACGAAATGTTATGAAGATTTACATCGTTTTTCTGAGGATATTGATATTGCTCTGTTAGCAAAAGGAATGAATCCGTCACAAATAAAAAGAACGCTTTCTAAAGTTGAAAAAGTTATGAAAGCGGATCTTCAATCGGGAGAATTTAAAGAAGAAAGAAAATCAGGTGACTATAGATATACGCAATTCACATATCAATCACTATTTTCTGGAAGTTTGATGGAACTTCATCCTAATATTAGATTCGAACTTACAAGTTTTATGTATCCGGAACCGTATGAAATAAGAAAGATGGGATCTTTTATTGAACAGTATCTCAGTGAAATGAACATGAACGATGTAATTCAAGAATTTGATTTGGGTAAATTTGAACTAAATGTTTTGGTAATAGAGCGAACAGTTATTGAAGAATTGGCCTCAATGATTCGTATGTCTTATGAGCTAGAGATGAAAGAACTTTTGACTAAAACTAGGCATCTATATGATCTATATATAACTTATCCTTTAGTAAAAGGATTCTATGATGATAGCGAAAAATTTATTGAGATGGTTGAAATCGTTAAGATGGCAGAATTTGATTCTCGATTTAAAGATATGTATCCAATTGAGAATAAGTGGCAGGATGCACCGTTATTTACAATTTTAGATGATTCTAAGATTGAGGTTGCATACCGTGAACATTTTGGAGCTGAATTTGTTTATGGACAACTTCCTGAGTTTGAAATTGTGAAAAAAGTAATTGTAAAATTGCAAAATGCGTTGATTAGATGTGATTTGTAGAGTTAATAATCCTGCTTATGTGTATGTGGAAAATGCGGAATTTGAGAAGCATATTACAACAATTCATAATTATTGAAACGGGGTAACAGTTAATATGAAAGAAAGTGATAATGAAAACAAATATAACCTTCAAAAATTTACACCTGTTAATAATAGTGATATTAAAATTTATGATTAGGCGTTAGATTTTGTTTTTAGAGAAGAAGATTAAAAAAATGTAGCGATAACTGGACTATATAGTTTTAGGAATAGTAGTGTCTTAGAGATTTATAAATAGTTAAATTTGGTACTTGACTAAAAGAAGCTTTTATCAAGAAAAAATATAAAATCGGTATTTATGGTATGGGATTATAATAGAAACTATGAGGTCGAGAATTCGGAAGTAGAAATATCACCTTTGAAAATAAACAAAGGGCATATAACGGCAAAAATCGTTTGATTAATGTGAGTTTATCACTTATAATGTTGCTGAGGAGGTATTGTATATGCTTATAAGATTTAATGTAGGTAATTTTCTTTCTTTCAATACAATCCAAGAGTTTTCTATGATTAGTGGTAAAATGAGAAGTAAAATGGATCATTTATATGTTAATGATAAAATAAAACTACTGAAGTTTGCTGCTTTATTTGGAGCAAATGCGTCGGGTAAATCAAATTTAGTTTCGGCAATAGATTTTGCTAGAGAGACAATTGTTAGTAAATTGCCTAAAGCCCATACTGTAAAATATAATAAATGCAATGAGAGTAATAAAAATGAGAAAAGTTATTTTGAATTTGAAGTTAAAATTAAAGATAAATACTTTTCATATGGATTTGAAAC
>JAYEHA010000066.1:0-5262 GCA_034659335.1 Bacillota bacterium | reverse complement strand
TAAGTCAAAAAATAATTTAGAAGATGAAAAAAATAAATTTGATTCAAAAGTTGCTGCTTCTATAAAAGAAGAAGGATTAAAAGATAGAGTTTTAGAAATAGTAAGAGGTATGAAAATTGATGAATATAATGACATCATGGATATACTAAAATCTTTAGAAGAAGGATTTAAAGCTTCTATTAACAAGTTGGAGAAAGATAAAGAAGAAAAAAATGAAATATGTAGAAAGTGGGCTAATAGAGCAGCGGGTTATATTGTTAAAATTTCTGAGGCTATTAGAAATATGATGAAATCAATGATATACATTAATGAAAATAATTATTCTTTTCCTTTAGTAAAATTAGAAGATGATAAGAAGTTGAAATTAGAAAAAGATGATACATTAATATATATTATGGAAAAGTTTTATGTAGAAGCTATTAAAAATATTGTTGAAAATGAAGAGTTTGATGATATTAGAGATGTATCAGCACGAACTATTAGAAAGTATTTATCAACAGAAAAAATATTTGCTTTTGCATTAAATGGTGTTTATCCTAAGTTATTAGTATATAAAATGACTGAAAAAAATGAATTTAGATATAGTGAACCTAAAAGTAGATATTATGATACTTGGGAAGGAATACATTTAGGTGAAGGTATTTCTGCAGAAGGTAGTGGAGGGCAAACTTTATCAATTAGTACTTTTGTTTTAATGATGTTATTAAATCAAAAGCGGACTCTTTTTTATGATGATAATTTATCAAATATTATTATTATGGATAATCCATTTAGTAATGCATCGAGTGCGCATGTATTAGATCCTGTATTTGAAATTGCTGGACAGCTTAATTTTCAGATTATTGCATTTGCGCCACCTGAATTAATAAAAGAAGAAATAAGTGAAAGGTTTCCAGTATTATGGGATTTGAGATTAGAGGAAAGATCTAATACTAATGTTAGTTTTATTACTGGAGAAATTAAGTATGGTGGAAGAAAAAGAAAATAGAGTGAAATAAAAAGAAAATAGAGTGAAATAAAAAATATGAATCAATTATTGGTTCATATTTTTTATATAGAGTAACATTTAATTCTTTTTTTTCGTATTGATTTCTAAAATATCTCCATGACTATTTTCAATCTTAGAATTATTTTTATCATTTTCACTTTGTTTTATTTGGTTTACTATTTGTTTTCCTTTAGCTTTTAATTTAGCCATTTCATTTGTATTACCATTTTTTTGTGCTTGCGTATATTGACTTTTTATTGCGGCAACTTTGGGATTGTTTAAATTAATATTTGACATTTCACACCTCCTTATATGTCTTAAAAAATTTTATTGACAAAGGAAAACGTTTCCGATAAAGTATAACCAGTGTAATACAACTGATATATCACAAGGATATCAAAGTTTAAGGAGGATTTTATGTTAGAAATTAGATGGCATGGACGAGGAGGACAAGGTAGCTTTACAGTAGCACGGTTATTAGGAATGGCTGCTTCTGTTTATGGGGATAAATTTGCGCAAGCATTTCCTTCATTTGGTCCTGAGAGACGTGGAGCACCTGTTTTAGGGTTTACGAGAATTGATGATAAAAAAATTACTGATAGAAGTGAAGTTGATGAATGTGATTATGTAGTAGTTTTGGATGAAACGCTTTGGGGGCCTTCTGTTTTATCGGGTTTAAAGGAAAATACAATTATTATTATTAATACTGATTCAAAAGAAAAATATATAAATCAAGTTCAAAATAAAGTGGTTTGTTTTAATGCTACTTCATTGGCTATTGAATATCTTAATAGACCAATAACAAATACAGCTATGATGGCTGTTTTAGTTGGTGTAAGTGAAATAGTATCAATAGATAATTGTAAAAAGGCTATAAAGGAAAGTATGAATCAAAAAATTGCTGATAAAAATGTTTTATTAATTGATAAAGTATATCAGATGGTAAAGGAGGAAATAAATGGATAAGCCAAAAGTAAAAAAATGGCAAGAGCCTAAAAACATTGCTAATTACCCTATAGGCTCAACATGTGATAGTGATCATTTGATTTCTATTAATGCTGGATGGAGAACGTATAAACCTGTTATTGATTATGATAAATGTATTAAATGCTTAAGATGTTTTTTAGTATGCCCAGATGGTGTTATTGATAAATCAAAAGAAAATTTAGAAATTGATTATGATTATTGTAAGGGCTGTGGAGTATGTGCACATGAGTGCCCTGTTAATTGTATTGAAATGGTAAAGGAGGAAAAATAAATGAATAAGTTTATTTGCGGTGATGATGCTATTGCAGAAGGTGTTAGGTTATCAAGACCACATGTTATATCGGCATATCCAATTACTCCTCAGACAATAACTGTAGAAAGATTATCTGAAATGGTAGAAGATGGTTCTTTAAAATCAGATTATATTCATGTTGAATCTGAACATAGTGCACTTGCATGTGCAATGGGAGTTTCTTCTGTAGGAGCAAGAGCATTTACAGCAACTTCTTCTCAGGGATTATTATATATGGCAGAGAATTTACCATATGCAAGTGGCGCAAGATTACCAATTGTAATGATGAATGCAAATCGTTCAATTGCTACTCCTTGGAATATTTATGGAGATCAAATGGATTCTATGTTTTTATTAAATTCTGGATGGATTCAAGTTTATGTAGAAGACGCTCAAGAGGCTTTAGATATGGTCATTCAAGCATACAGAATTGCTGAAGATAAAAATGTTATGACACCAGTAATGATAAATATTGATGGTTTCGTATTAACTCATACGTATGAATTAGTAGAAATACCGGATCAAAAGATGGTTGATGAATTTTTACCATCAATTAATATGATAGATCAAAAAATGTCTGTTGAAAACCCTAAGAGTTTATGTATATCAGCAGGGAATGATTTCAATTTTGAATTTAATTTAAAACAAAATAATGATATATTAGATTCTGAAAAAATTATTGAATCAGTAGATGTTGAATTTGGTAAAAAATTTGGGCGCTATTATAACGGGATGGTTGAAAATTATAAATGTGATGATGCGGAAGTGGTATTAGTTACAACAGGTACTATTACTGGAACTTCTAGAATCGTTTGCGATAAAATGAGAAATGAAGGTAAAAAAGTAGGGATTTTGAAATTAAGATATTTAAGACCTTTTCCTACAGAAAAAATTAATAAAATATTAAAAGGTGTTAAAGTAGTTGGTATTATAGATAAAAATATTTCTTTTGGATATGAAGGTACTATTTTTACAAATATTAATTCATCATTAATGCAATTAGATGAAGCACCTACGACAGTTAATTTTATAGGTGGTATTGGTGGAAAAGATATTACTAAGGGAAATATTGAAGAAGCATATGAACTCTTATTTAAAGAGATGAATGGAGAAAAGCAAGATAGAATTCAATATATGAATGTGAGGTGTGCTAAATAATGACTAAAAAATTGAATGCAAGAACAATAACAAATACAGAATTATTTTATGGTCATAAAGCTTGTGGAGGTTGTGGAGAAAGTTTAGCAATAAGACTTGCAATGAAAATACTTGGAGAAAGGACATTTGCTGCACTTCCAGCTGGTTGTATGTCGGCTGTGTCTTTTATTTATCCAAATATGGCTTTTATGACGAATGCAATTATAACACCTTTTGCGGCAACAGGTGCAGTTGCAGCTGGAATATCAGCTGGTTTAAAAGCATTAGGTATTGAAGATACTAATATAGTAGGGTTTGCTGGTGATGGTGGAACTGCAGATATAGGTTTACAAGCATTATCTGGTGTAATAGATAGAGATGATGATATCATTTATTTTTGTAATGATAATGAAGCATATATGAATACAGGAATTCAAAAAAGTGGACTTACTCCATATGGAGCTAAGACAACAACAACTCCAGCTGGGAAAAATTTACCGGGTTCTATTACATCGAAAAAAAATATGTTTGAGATTGTTGCTGCTCATGATATTACTTATGCTGCTACTGCAAGTGTAGGATATTTAGAAGATTTTATGAGAAAAGTACAAAAAGCAAAAGACACAAAAGGAACTTCGTATATTCATGTTTTTGCTCCATGTCCAACGGGATGGGGATATGATCCAAGTCTTACTATTGATTTAGCTAAACAAGCAGTTGATAGCGGTTTATGGTATCTTGCTGAATATGAAAATGGAGAATTTAATTTAAATAGAAATCCAAAAGAATTTGCTTCAGTAGAAACATATTTAAAAGCTCAAAGTAGATTTAAGCATTTAACTGAAGAGAATATTAAAGTTATTAAAGATCAAAGAGATAAAAAATGGCAAAAAATGAGAAAAAATTGGGTTCGATAAATGAAATCAGTTGCAAATGTCAATATTTATAATGAACTAAAAAGACGTATTATAAATATGGAATTAAAACCAGGCGATCAGGTAATAGAAAAAGAATTAACTGAAGAATTTAATGTGAGTAGAACTCCAGTTAGAGAAGCAATTTTGAAATTATCTCAAAACGGATTATTAGATTTAAAGCCACGAATCGGTACTTTTGTTACACAGATTAATATTGAAACTGTTAAACATGCTTATGAAGTTAAGAAAAATTTAGAGGGATTAGCGGCAGAACTTGCTGCTACTCGTGCTACTAATGAACAAATAGAAGAAATTAATAAAATTGTGAAGTTATTTGATAATTACAATATTGTTAATGATTATAAAGAATGTATTATTGCAGATCAAAGGTTTCATAAGATTGTTAGAGAAGCTTCAGGAAATCCAATTTTAATAGAAACGCTAGAAGAACTAAATATTAAAACTGCTAGATTTCTTCAATATATTAAATATGTGATTGAAGATGTAAATTGGTTTAAGAAATCATTGAGTGAAATGGCATATTATATTTCTAATCACGATAAAGATAATGCAAGAAGATCAACTGAAGAACATACTAAAGAATTTTTAGAATATCTTTCAAAAAGATTTTTTGGATAATTTGTATAATTAGATGCTGCAAAAATGTAGTATCTTTTTTATAATGCATTTAATTTGTGTTATAATATATACAATATAGTTAGGGGTTTGATCTATGAAAAGTAGAAGCTTAAGAAAAGAAATTGTTTATTTGCATATAAAAAAAGTAGTGAATTTGTTTTTAGTAGCATTGCCAGTAGTTTTATTGATAGTTCTATTATTAAAACCCGAATTTTATAATATTAAGAAGTTAAATTTTTATATGATTTTTTTGCTTATTATTATTAATACGATTATAAATATTTATTTTTATAATAATGTAA
>JAYEHA010000065.1:3868-5311 GCA_034659335.1 Bacillota bacterium | reverse complement strand
AAAAAATATGGGAATAATTGCAAATCTTGAAATTGAAGAAAAGGAAAATAGTATATATGTAGATATTAGTGGTGACGATATGGCATTAGTTATTGGTAGAAGAGGTGAAACTCTTGATTCTTTACAATATTTGTTATCTTTAGCAATTAATAAAAATAAAGAGGAATATATTAGAATTTTACTTGATGCTGAAGAATATAGAATGAAAAGAAAGAAAACATTACAGAATTTAGCAAGAAGACTTGCAAAAAAAGCGAAAACAAAAAAAAGTGATATTGTATTAGAACCTATGAATCCATATGAAAGAAGAATTATTCATTCAACTTTACAAAATATTTTTGGAATTAATACTATATCAAGAGGAAAAGATCCATATAGAAAAGTAGTAATTTGTTATAATAAAAAACAGTAAAAATTAGCCCAGTGAAAATACTGGGTTTTATTATATTAAATAAATATTTAATAAAAAGAGGTGAAAAAAATGGAAGATACTATAGTTGCAATATCAACACCAAATGGTGATGGAGCAATTGGAATTATCAGGATGAGTGGTGAAAAATCTTTTGAAATAATTAATAAAATTTTTAAAAATAAATCTCAAAAAAATCTTTTTGATTATGAAAACAGACAATTAACATATGGTAATATTATAGATAATGATAAAGTGGTTGATGAAGTACTTGTTTCATTAATGAAAAAACCTAATACTTATACGATGGAAGATATAGTTGAAATAAATTGTCATGGTGGGAGTGTTCCAATGAGACGAGTGTTGGAATGCATTTTGAATTATGATATTAGAATGGCTGAGCCAGGTGAATTTACAAAGAGAGCATTTCTAAATGGAAGATTAGATTTATCTCAAGCTGAAAGCGTTATGGATTTAATAAGTGCAAAAACTCCAAAGGGATTTGATGTGGCCTATAATCAGTTAGAGGGATATTTATCTAAAAAAATTAATATTATTAAAAATAGTATGCTTAATTTAATGGCGAGAATTGAAGTGGGGATTGATTATCCCGATGAAGACATTGAGGATATAACACATAAAGAAATATTAAATATTTTAAATGAAAATAAAGAGAAAATTGAAAAAATGTTGAAAAATTCAGAAACAGGTAAAATAATAAAAAATGGATTATCAACCGTAATTATTGGAAAACCAAATGTTGGAAAATCTTCATTATTAAATGCACTTTTAAAAGAATCAAAGGCGATTGTAACAAATATTCCAGGAACAACAAGAGATGTAATTGAAGAATATGTAAATATTAATGGTATACCTTTAAAAATTATTGATACTGCCGGTATACGAGAAACTGAAAATGAAATTGAAAAAATTGGAGTAGAAAAAAGTAAAAAGTTTTTTAATAAAGCGGATTTAGTTATTTTTATTCTTAATAATGCTGAAGATATATCTAAAGAAGATAAAGAAATTATTAA